>JANMRJ010000717.1:0-5657 GCA_031370985.1 Acidimicrobiales bacterium | reverse complement strand
TGAGGGGAGGGGGCCGCCGGCGGTGCCGAGCAGCACCAGCTTGGTGGGAGACGTCGCCATGCCGGGGGCACCCTACCGGCGCGGTGCCGGAGGCACCCCTAGCGGCGCGGTGCCGGAGGCACCCCTACCGGCGCGGGCGGTCGTAGGCTGCGGGCGGTGAGCACCGGGACCATCGTCGCCGGCGCCAGCGTGGCCATATCGGTGGAGGGGGGCGACGACCTCACCTACGACCGGTGGGAGGCGGGGGCCAACGCGGTCGCCCGAGGCCTGGTTGCCCGCCGAGCCGGGCGGGTGGCGCTGCGCTTCGACAGCCGCTATTGGGCCGACTTCGCGGTCGCCTACCTCGGGGTGGCGAAGGCCGGCGCCGTCGCCGTGCTCCTGTCGCCAGGGGCGGCGCTGGCGGACCTGGTTCGGGCGCTGGAGCACGCTGCGGTGGACGGGTTGCTATGCGTGCCCGGCGCCGAGGTACCTGCCGGCGGGTGGTGGGTGGCCGGCGTCGAGGAACTGCAGGCCGGCGAGGACACCGGGGCCGTGGTCACCGCCGGCGAGCCGGGCCCCGACGAGGTGTACCGGCCCGCGCCCCTGGCCCCGCCCCGACCGTTCACGCCCATCGATCCAGCGTGGCCGGCGGGGCCCGGCGGGGTGCTCGTGCACGCCTGGGCGCCGGGGACGGTTGGCGGCCGCTATGCGGTCCGGCTGGGCATGGCCGGGCAGTCGAGTGCCACCCTCGCCACCTTCGATCCTGTGCAGTTCTGCGCCCTGGTCGCGGACCGGCGGGCGACCGTGTGCGGGTTGACGCCGGCGCTGGCCGCCGCCGTCGTGGCGTCGGGCGCATCGAGGGTCCACGACCTCTTCGCTGTGGCTCGTGTCGTGCTAAGCGGGGCTCCGACCGCAGATCTGCGCGCCAGACTGGAGCGGGCATTCGCCGGCGCCGCGGTCGTCGAGCTCGGCCCGGGCCCGGCCCCCCCCGCAGTCACCGCCCCGGTCGCCGTGTCCCAGGAGGGCATGCTGTGGCACGAGCAGTTCACGCCGGGGAGCTTCAACCTGCCGTGCCTCGTGCGCCGGTACCGGGGCCCGCTCGACGTGGCGGCGATGGCGTGGGCGCTGGGGGAGCTGGCCCGCCGGCACGAACCGTTGCGCACCACGTTTGCCGTTGTCGATGGGCGACCCGGCCAGGTCGTCGGCGACGCTGGATCGCTCGTCGTCGAGGTCGAGGATTTCTACGGCCTCGCCGCGGGGACCCGCGACCGTCGGGTCGCCGACCTCCTCGCCGGCGCTACGAGCCGGCCGTTCGACCTGGCCGCCGGGCCGCTCTTCGAGCCCCGCATCGTCCGCCTCGGCGCCGGCGACCACCTCGTCGTCGTCCGCTTGCACCACACCGCCTTCGACGACTGGTCGGTCGACGTGTTCCGCCGCGAGCTGTCGGCTCTCTACGTCGCCCGCGTCGCCGGGGTCCCGTCGCCACTCGTCGAACCGGCGACGGGTTTTCCCAGCGCCGCCCTGCGCCGGCGCACCGCACTCGACGGCGAGGCGGGCGCCGTGCAGCTGGCGTGGTGGCGCCAGGAACTGGCCGGGGCGCCCCTGGCCACGCAGCTCCCGATCGGCGGCGCCGGCCACAGCCCTGGTGCCGGCGAGCCGCTCCGCGTCGACCTGCCGCCGGCGCTGGCCGCTGACCTGCGGGCCCTGGCGCCTCGACTGCGGGCCACGCCGTACATGACGGTCCTGGCCGCTTTCTCCGTCCTCGTCGCCGGCGTTACCGGCCAGGACGACCTGGTGATCGCCACCGTGGTCGCCGATCGCGACAGCACCGACATCGAGCCCCTCATCGGCTGCTTCACCAAGAAGGTCCCACTGCGGCTCCGGGTTGACGGCGACCCGACATTCGGTGAGCTGGTGGCTCGCACGCGGCGGTCGCTCCTGGCCTCGCTGGCCCACAAGGGCGTCGCCTTTGCCGCCGCGGTGCAGGAGGGCCTGGGTAGGGCGGCAGCCGACCACGGCGTCGTGCCGCAGGTCTCGGTCGTCTTCCAGGCCGAGACGCCGCAGCGGGTGAAGCTGGACATGCCCGGCCTGTCGATCGGCCCGTACGAGGTCCCACCCGAGGCCCGGCGGGAGCGTCATTTCAGCGCCGGCCCAGACACGGACCGCGGGCCGGCGTGGGGTGACGGCGCCTACCTCGGCTCGTTCCTGATCCTCTCGCTGCTGGAGACAGTCGGCGGCCTGTCGCTCATCGCCCGCGGCGTATTCGAGCCGGATGTGACCCGCCGGTTGCTGGACGACTTCCAAGCCGTGCTGGCCGCGGTGGTCGCCGATCCCGATCGACCGGTGTCGGCCCTCGGAGGGCCTCGGGCGCCGACGCCGGACGCCGACGTGCTGGACGTGCGCGGGTTCCGGATCTCCCGAGCCCGCACCGAGGCGGCGCTGGCCCGCTGCCCCGGTGTCGATGAGGTGACGGTGGCGGTGCGGGCCGGCGGCGCGGGCGAGGACCAGCTGGTGGCCTACGTGGTCGGCGACGGCGGCCCGCCGCCCACCTTGGCGCAAATCCGTCACGCGCTGTGGGCCGAGCGACCGGGGGCGCTGTGGCCGGCCGCCCGGGTGATGGTCGAGCCCAGCGAGCCGCCGCCACCCGGTGGCGAGGCACCCGACGCCGAGCCACTGGCCCGGATGTTGGCCGCGATGTGTGGGGAGGTCGCCGGCCGGGCCGAGGACAGTCGCCGGAGCTACTGGCAGGACTTCTCCTTCCTCCAGGCGCTGGCCGAGATGCGCGAGGCGGGGTTCGCCATCGGCGACACCCAGGTCGTGCGGTGCCGTACCCCGGAGGCGCTGGCGATGGCGCTCGCCACCGCCCGGAGATGACGGAGGGCCTTCTCGCGGTCGAGTGGAACGACACGGCCGCGCCGTACCCCGAGGTTGGTATCGACAACCTGGTGGCCGCCCAGGTCGCCCGCACCCCGGACCGGCCGGCGGTCACGTTCGCCACCACGACCCTCACGTTCGCCGAGCTGGACGGGGCCGCGTTGCGTCTGGCCGGGCGCCTGGCTGCCGCTGGCGTGCGGCCCGGCGTGCTCGTTGGGGTGCTCTTGGAGCGCTCGATCGAGATGGTCGTCGCCCTGATCGCCGTCGCCCGGGCCGGCGGGGCCTACGTGCCGCTCGATCCGGGGTTCCCGGCCGAGCGGACCGCCTTCATGCTGCGTGACTGCGCGGCCCCGGTGCTGGTAACGCAGCCGAGCCTGCTCGCCGCGGTGGCCGACCATGGCGTGACCGTCGTTCTCGTCGATGGTGACGGTGACGGTGACGGTGCGACGGGGGTGCCGGCCGGCGCCGGCCCCGACGACCTGGCCTACGTGATCTACACCTCCGGCTCCACCGGCCGGCCGAAGGGTGTGGAGGTCACCCACCGCAGCCTGGTCAACTTCCTGATGTCGATGGCGGCGCGCCCGGGTCTCGGTGCCGGCGATGTCGTGGTCGCGGTCACCACGCTGTCGTTCGACATCGCCGGCCTGGAGATCTGGCTGCCGCTGGTCACCGGTGCTCACGCAGTGGTGGCGTCGCGCTCCGTCGCGTCGGGCCCGCACCAGCTCATGGCGCTGTTGGAGGAGGCCGGCGCCACCGTGATGCAGGCGACGCCGGCCACTTGGCGCATGCTCGTGGAGGCGGGCTGGAAGGGGCGGCTCGGCATGAAGGCGCTGTGCGGGGGTGAGGCCCTGCCCGTCGCCCTGGCCGACCAGCTACTCGATCGCGGGGTCGAGCTGTGGAACCTGTACGGCCCCACGGAGACGACCGTCTGGTCGACCGCCCTGCGCGTCACCACCCGGGGCGCGCCGCTGACCGTCGGCCGGCCGATCGCCAACACCACCCTCCACATCCTCGACGCCGGCCTCGAACCGGTCCCGGTCGGTGTGCCGGGCGAGCTGTACATCGGCGGGGCCGGCGTCGCCCGTGGCTACCTCGGCCGCCCGGAGCTGACCGCCGAGCGGTTCATCGCTCATCCCGCTGATGCCGGCGCTCGCATCTACCGGACCGGCGACCTGGCCCGGTGGCGGCCCGACGGCGAGGTGGAGCTTCTCGGCCGCCTCGACCGCCAGGTCAAGGTCCGCGGCTTCCGGATCGAGTGCGGTGAGGTGGAGGCGGCCCTGGAGGCCCATCCGGGCGTGCGGGCCGCAGTCGTCGTCGCCCGTGACGACGCGCTCGTCGCCTACGTCGTCGCCTACGTCGTGGCTGACGGTGCGGTTGACCGTGATCGCGCTGCCCTTGCCGAGGCCCAGGTCGCCGAGTGGCGGCAGATCTGGGACCTGGCCCAGCGGGCCGAGCCCGGCGTGGCCGACCCGACCTTCGACACTGCCGGCTGGGCGAGCAGCTACACCGGCGCCCCCATCCCCGCCGAGGAGATGGCCGAGGCCGTCGACGCGACCGTCGCCCGTGTCCTGCGCCGGCGCCCACGACGCGTGCTCGAGCTCGGCTGCGGGACCGGCCTACTTCTGTGGCGAGTCGCCCCGCACTGTGAGACCTATGTCGGCACCGACCTGTCGGCGTCGACCCTCACGACGCTCGACGCCCGCCTGCGCCGAGCCGGCGTTGGCAACGTGCGGTTGCTGCACCGGGAGGCGGTCGACTTCGGTGGCGTCGACGACGAGCCGTTCGATGTCGTCGTCGTCAACTCGGTCGTGCAGCTGTTCCCCGACGCCGACTACTTGCGGGAGGTGCTCACGCAGGCCGTGAGCCGGGTGCGCGCCGGCGGGAGCGTGCTGGTTGGCGACGTGCGCAGCCTGCCGCTCCTCGCGGCCTTCCGCGCCTCGGTGGCCGCCGCCCGCTCGACGGTCGACCGTCGGCAAGGAGACGAGGACGAGCTGGTGCTCGACCCGGGTTTCTTCGCCGCGGTGGGGGCCGGCCTGCCCGGCGTGTCGTCGGTCGAGGTGCTGCTCAAGCGGGGTTGGCACCACAACGAGCTCAGCCGGTTCCGCTACGACGTCGTGCTCCACGTCGCCGGCCCTGAGCCTGAGGCGGTGCCCGAGTGGGTCGACTGGCACGCCGAGGACGCCACGCTGGCGTTGCTGCGCGAACGCCTCGCCGGCGCCGACCCCGAGGAGCTTTGGGGGCTGGGCGTGACGCGCGTGCCGAACGCTCGGATCGGCGCCGGCGTGGACCCCGAGGAGCTGTGGGCGTTGGGCGAGGCGCTCGGGTTCGCGGTGGAGTGCAGCTGGGCGTCGGCCCACCCCGACGGGGCCTTCGATGTCGCTTTCGTCCGGGGGTGGCCGGCGGGGGGCGTCCGCTTCCCCGGCCCCGTCGCCGATGGCCGTCCGTTGCACAACGACCCCCTCGCCACCCGGCGCCGGCGGGCCCTGGCTGACGACCTGCGCACCACGCTGCGGCGGACGTTGCCGGAGTACATGGTGCCGTCGGTGTTCCTGACCCTCGATGCCCTCCCGCTCACGCCGAACGGCAAGGTCGACCATGCCGCCCTGTCCGCTCTACCCGCCTTGGTCGCCCCGCCAGCCGGCGCCGGCGGCCGGGGCGCGGCGGCCGGTACCGCCACCGAAGTGGCGCTCGTGGCGGTGTGGCGCGACGTTCTCGGGGTCGGTGACCTCGGGGTCGACGACAACTTTTTCGAGCTCGGCGGCCACTCGCTCCTCGCCGTCCGGGTGGTGTCGAAGGTGCGAGAC
>JANMRJ010000716.1:0-5921 GCA_031370985.1 Acidimicrobiales bacterium | reverse complement strand
CTGACCAGCAGCACGCGCTCCCCCGGGGCCGCCGAAGACGCGGCCCGCAGGAGCGCTCGGCGGGCCCGTTCGGTGAGGTCGTCGCGCAGCTCCCCGCCCGGGGTGGATTCGCTCCGGCCCTCTGACCAGTCAGCCAACGCCCCGGGCGCCCGCGCCCGGATCTCCGCCCGGGTCAGGCCCTGCCACTCGCCGACATCGATCTCGCGCAGCGCCGGGTCGATCTCCACCGCCAGCCCGAGGGCCTCGCCGAGGATCTCCGCCGTCCGTCGGGCCCGCTGGAGGTTCGAGGCGACCAGTCGGCCGAAGTCGCCGGCAGACAGACGACCGGCGGCCTCACGGGCCTGCTGCTCCCCGAGCGCCGACAGCGCGACATCGGCCTGACCCTGCCAGCGCCCGTCGGCGTTCCAGACGGACTGGCCGTGGCGGAGGAGCAGGAGCCGGCGGGGCGGCCGGCGAGCTGGCGGGGTGGTCACGCTCAGAGAAGGTAGGGGATGGTGGGGCCGACTGGGCTCCTGGCGGGGTGGAACCCAGTGTATGTCGGCCCCACCACCTCCCTCTGTGCGGCATGGCGGGGTGCCGCCATCAAAGTGTCGGCACGGAGCTGCGAAAGCTTGAGGGCAAAAATCGGCTTGCGTGGGGGCGGTACACTGCTCGAACCGCCGTAGGAACTTTCTTAGGAGACGCGCGTGCCCGGTACCGTAATCGTCGGCACCCAATGGGGCGACGAGGGCAAGGGCAAGTTGACCGATCTGCTCACCAAGCAGATGCAGGTCGTGGTCCGCTACCAAGGGGGCCACAACGCCGGCCACACCATCGTCGTCGATGGGGAGTCGTTCGCCCTGCAACTCGTCCCCAGCGGGATCCTCTATCCGTGGGTGACGCCGGTGATCGGCAATGGGGTGGTGGTCGACCCGGCCGTGCTGGTCGCCGAGATCGACGGGCTGGAGGCCCGGGGCGTCGATTGCTCCCGGCTCAAGGTGAGCGGCAACGCCCACCTGATCATGCCGTACCACTCCGAACTCGACCGGCTGACCGAGCGCAAGCTCGGTAAGAACAGCCTGGGCACCACCAAACGGGGCATCGGCCCGGCGTACGCCGACAAGGCGGCCCGGGTCGGCCTTCGTGTGCAGGACCTGCTCGACCCGAAGATCTTCCGGGAGAAGCTCGAGGTCGTCCTCAAAGAGAAGAACCTGATCCTGGCCAAGATCCACAACCGCCTGCCCCTCTCGGCCGACGACATCGCCGAGGCGTACCTGGGCGAGCTGCGGACCCGCATCGAGCCGATGATCGCCGACTCGGTCGGCCTGGTCCACGACGCCCTCGACGAGGGCGCCAACGTGCTCTTCGAGGGTGCTCAGGCCACCTTCCTCGACCTCGACCACGGCACCTACCCGTTCGTCACGTCCTCGAACCCGGTGGCCGGCGGCGCCCAGATCGGGGCCGGCGTAGGTCCGATGCACATCCAGCGGGTGGTCGGCGTGGCCAAGGCCTACATCACCCGGGTGGGCGCCGGCCCGTTCCCCACCGAGCTGTTCGACGCCGCCGGCGACGCCCTCGTCGACCGTGGTAACGAGTACGGCACCAATACCGGCCGGCGCCGGCGCCCAGGATGGTTCGACGCGGTCATGGTCCGCCAGGCCGTCCGCCTCAACTCCCTGACCGAGCTGGCCGTCACCAAGCTCGACGTGCTCGACGCCTTCGACACCCTGAAGGTGTGCGTGTCCTACGAGGGCCCCGACGGCGAGAAGTACATGCACCCGCCGTACCACCAGTCGGTCCTGCACAAGGTGAAGCCGGTCTACGAGGAGCTGCCGGGTTGGAACACCGACCTCACGGCCGCCACCACGCTCGAAGACCTCCCGCCGGCGGCCGTCAACTACCTCCAGTTCCTGTCCGACGCCTGCGGCGTGCCGGTCGGGCTGGTGGGGGTCGGTCCTGGTCGGGAGCAGTTCGTCCAGTTCACCGACACCTCGGTGCAGGACGACGACGACGACGACGACTGGGACGAGCGGGACACCGGCATCGTCGGTCCCGGCATCCTGGTCATTTGAACGTCTGCGTCGTCGGCACCGGCGCCCGCGAGCATGCGCTCGCCGCCGCGCTGGGCCGCACTGCCGGCGTGGTCGTCACGCCGGGCCGCGCCGGCATCCCGGGCTCAGTCACCACACCCCCGGAGGACATCGACGCCGACCTCTTCGTGATCGGGCCGGAGACCGAGCTGGTCGACGGCCTGGCCGACCGCCTGCGGGCCGGCGGCCGCCTGGTCTTCGGTCCCGGCGCCGACGGCGCCCGGCTGGAGGGGTCGAAGGCATGGATGAAGGGGGTGCTTCGGGAGATCGGGGTGCCGACCGCGGCCTATGGCACCTTCGCCGAACTCGACCCGGCCGTCGCCTTCCTGCGCACGCTGCCGGGTCCCTGGGTGGTCAAGACCGATGGGTTGGCCGCCGGCAAGGGCGTGCTGGTCGCCGAGTCGTTCGACGAAGCGGTCGACGACATCCGGGCCAAGCTGGCCGGCAC
The DNA here is from genome assembly GCA_031370985.1 of Acidimicrobiales bacterium. GTDB lineage: Bacteria > Actinomycetota > Acidimicrobiia > Acidimicrobiales > AC-14 > CADCTB01. Next base: position 3,404 of record JANMRJ010000716.1, on the reverse strand, counting down.
CGCCTTCGGCGACGCCGGCCGGCGGGTCGTCATCGAGGAGTTCATGGACGGCCCCGAGCTGTCGCTGCTGTGTGTGTGCGACGGCCACCGGGCCGTTGCCCTCGCCCCGGCCCAGGACTTCAAGCGCCTGGCCGACGGTGACCGCGGCCCCAACACCGGCGGGATGGGTGCGTACTCGCCCGTCGGGATGGCCGGCGCCGACGTGGTGGCCGAGGTCATGGAGCGGGCCGTCGAGCCCACCCTTGCCGCACTGCGAGCGCGGGGGATCGACTACCGGGGCGTGCTCTACGCCGGCCTCATGCTTACCGCCGAGGGGCCGAAGGTCGTCGAGTACAACGTGCGGTTCGGCGATCCCGAGGCCCAGGTCGTCCTGCCCCGCTACGCCGGGGATCTGGCCCAGCTGCTGGCCGAGGCCGCCGCCGGCCACATCGAGAGCGAGCCGACGTTCGACGACCGGGCCGCCGTCACCGTCGTCCTGGCCACCGAGGGCTACCCGCTCCACCCTCACACCGGCGATGTCATCGAGGGCCTCGACAAGGCCGACGCCCTGCCCGATGTCACCGTGTTTCGCGCCGGCGTCGACCGTGACGCCGAGGGCCGGTGGATCACCGCCGGCGGGCGGGTGCTGGCTGTCACCGGCATGGGTGACGACATCGCCGGCGCCCGCGCCGCGGCCTACGAGGCGGTGTCCGCCATCTCGTGGCCGGGCATGCAGTACCGGACCGATATCGCAGATCGCGTGCATTCCGGCTCATGACCGCCGGTGCACCGAACGGGAGGAGCGCATGAAAGTCGCAGTGCTGATGGGGTCGCCGAACGACCAGCCCAAGATGGCGCCGGCCACCGCCACGCTGACCGAGCTGGGGATCGAGGCCGACGAGCGGGTCATGTCGGCCCACCGCACGCCGGCGGTGGTGGCCGAGTTCGCCCGGACCGCCCGTGAGAAAGGCTACGCCGCCATCATCTGCGGCGCCGGCATGGCCGCCCACCTGGCCGGGGCGGTAGCGGCCAACACCACCCTCCCGGTGATCGGCGTCCCGCTCTCCGGTGGGGCGCTCAACGGGGTCGACGCCCTCTACGCCACGGTGCAGATGCCCAGGGGCATCCCGGTGGCGACGGTGGCCATCGACGGAGCCATGAACGCTGCCCTCCTCGCCGCACAGATGCTGGCCATCTCCGATGCCGACCTCGCCTGGCGCCTGGACCAGCGCCGGGCGTGAGCGGAGCCGCCGGCCGGGGGTATCGGCCTCGCCGAACCGGCGCGGCCGGCGGGCGCCGCGGACCGGCGGCAACGTGACGCTGATCCCCGACGTGCTGGCGTCGAGGTACGCCTCGAGCGAGATGGTCGAGCTGTGGTCGCCGGCGCACAAGGTCGTGCTGGAACGCCGGCTCTGGATCGCCGTCCTGAAGGCCCAGGGCGACCTCGGCATCGACGTGCCCGCCGGCGTGGTCGAGGCCTATGAAGCGGTCACCGACAACGTCGACCTCGCGTCGATCGAGACCCGGGAGCGCGTTACCCGCCACGACGTGAAGGCCCGGATCGAGGAGTTCTGCGCCCTCGCCGGCCACGAGCACATCCACAAGGCCATGACCTCGCGGGACCTGACCGAGAACGTCGAGCAGCTCCAGATCCGGCGGTCGCTCCAGCTCGTACGCGACCGGATGGTGGCGGCCGTCTCCCGGCTGGGCCGCCTGGCCGCCGAGCACGCAGAGCTCGTCGTGGTCGGCCGCAGCCACAACGTCGCGGCCCAGGCCACCACGCTCGGCAAGCGTTTCGCCAGCGCCGGCGACGAGCTGCTCGTTGCCCTGGCCAGGGTCGACGACCTGCTGGCCCGCTACCCGCTGCGGGGCGTCACCGGCCCGATGGGCACGGCCCAGGACATGCTCGACCTTCTGGGCGGCGACACGGCCAAGCTGGCGGCTCTTCAGGGCGCGGTCGCCACCTACCTCGGCTTCGACGAGGCCCTGACCTCCACCGGGCAGATCTACCCCCGCTCCCTCGACCTCGATGTGGTGTCGTCGCTGGTGCAGGCGGCGGCGGCCCCCTCGTCGCTGGCCACCACGCTTCGGCTGATGGCCGGCCACGAGCTGGTCACCGAGGGCTTCGCCGCCGGCCAGGTGGGCTCCTCGGCCATGCCCCACAAGATGAACGCCCGCACGTGCGAGCGCATCTGTGGCCTCACCGTCGTCCTCTCCGGCCACCTGGCCATGGTCACCGGCATCAGCGGCCACCAGTGGAACGAGGGCGATGTCTCCGACTCGGTCGTCCGCCGGGTGGCGTTGCCCGGCGCCTTCTTCGCTGTCGACGGCCTCTACCAGGGCTTTCTGACCGTCCTGGACGAGCTGGCGCCGTTCCCGGCGGTGATCGAGCGGGAGCTGGCCCGTGACCTGCCCTTCCTCGCCACCACCAAGGTGCTGATGGCAGCCGTCCGCAACGGCGTGGGCCGCGAGCAGGCCCACCACGTCGTCAAGGAGCACTCGGTGGCCGCCGCTCTCGCCCGGCGGACGCAGGCCGGCGACGACGACGACCTCCTGGCGCGACTGGCCGGCGACGAGCGCCTCCGCCTCACCCGTGACGACCTGGCTGCCACGGTGGCCGACCCGATCACGTTCACGGGGGCGGCGGCCGGCCAGGTGGCGGCCTTTGTGTGCCGAGCGAAGGAGTTGGCCAAGGCGTTCCCCGAGGCCGCCGGCTACGGCCCGGAGCCGATCCTGTGATTGGTAGGTTCGAAAGGTGAACCTCCTCTACTCAGGCAAGGTCCGTGACATCTACGACGCCGGCGACGACCGGCTGCTCATGGTCACGTCCGACCGTATTTCGGCCTTCGACGTGGTCCTGGACCAGCCCATCCCCCACAAGGGCCGGGTCCTGACCGCCCTCACCGCGTTCTGGCTCGACCAGGTCGACGACATCGTGCCCAACCATCTCGTGTCCGTCGATGGGGCGTCGATGTTGGTGCGCAAGGCCGAGATGCTGCCCATCGAGTGCATCGTGCGGGGCTATCTCTCAGGGTCGGCGTGGAAGGAGTACACCACCCAGGGCACGGTGCACGGCATGCCGCTGCCGCCGGGCCTGCGCCAGTCCGAGCAGCTGCCCGACCCGATCTTCACTCCCTCCACGAAGGCCGCGGTCGGCGACCACGACGAGAACATCTCCTTCGACCAGGCCGCGGCCTTGGTCGGCCTCGATGTCGCCGCCGAGGCCGCCGCCATCAGCCTGCGGGTCTACGAACGGGCTGCGGCGCGGGCCGCAGCGACGGGCATCATCATCGCCGACACCAAGTTCGAGTTGGGCTGGATCGATGGGAAGCTGGCTCTCTGCGACGAGGTGCTCACCCCCGACTCGTCCCGGTTCTGGGAGGAGTCGGCCTGGGAGCCGGGCACCACGCCCCCCTCGTTCGACA
>JANMRJ010000682.1:0-2593 GCA_031370985.1 Acidimicrobiales bacterium | reverse complement strand
ACGTTGCGGCCCTTGGGGCCAAGCGTGACTCGCACGGCATCGGCGAGCTGGTTCATCCCGCTCTCCAGGGCCCGGCGTGCACTCTCGTCGAACGCGATCATCTTCGGCATCTGTGTGCTTCCTCCTCTGTCGGCCCGGTCACCGGGCCGTTAGCACTCTCTACTGTCGAGTGCTAACAGCAAACCACGCGCGGCGGGCCTGCGCAACCGGGGCCCCCAGATCGAGTGTGCAGGATTGAACCTCTGCGGTACACAAATGCTCACTCGCCGGCGGTGACCTCGGCCACCAGCATCGCCACTTCCGGCGCCGGCGGGGCGGCTGCGAGAACCGTCAACCCACCCGCCTCGGCCTCGGCCCGCCCCATCTCCAGGGCCCACCGTTGGGTCCGGAGGCCGACGTCGACGCCGGGCGGCACCGGTCCGAGGCGCTCGGCTTGCACCAGGACCTCGCAACGACGCAAGAGGTCGGCCGGGAGGTCGAAGGTGCCGGCCTCGGACAGGAGCACCCGCACCCGCACCCCCCGCTCCAGAAAATCGGCCACCACGGGGGGGATCAGCGAGCGGTCGCTGCAGATCAACAGGTCGGGCGGCGGCGCGTCGGTCGCGCTGACGAGCGGGGGCTGTCCGAGCGTCACGAAGACACGGGGCGACCGAGGTGCGCGGAGCTCCGGGAACACCGGGTGGACCGCTGCGAGTATCGCCAGCGCTTCCTCGGCCCATACCCCGGGAAGACCGACGCCCCGGTACCACCTCAGGCGACCTTCGATCTCGGCCAGTTGGCCGACGCTGAGGTTCTCATCGGTGGCGAGCCCCCGGTACAAGCGCCCGGCAGTTTCACCTCCTCCGAGCCGAAGCTCGGCGAGGGCGGCGGTGGCCCGGAGCCACTCCGCCTTTTGCTGGGCCGTGCGCGACGGTCCGGGACCGTTGGCCTGGCGGACGGTCTCAATGCGCTCGAGGAGGCCGGCGCCGGGACGGGTCTCGGCCATGACGCCGAGCCATCGAAGTACGGCGTCGAGTCGGACGGACGCAACGCCGTCGGTGTAGTCCCCCGACCCTGTTTCGAAGGCGCTCCGGAATGACGCCTGGGCCTGTGCAGCCAGGTCGGCCCATCGCTTTGCAACTGCCTGCCGCTCCGCAGGGTCAGTGATCGCCGACCACCGCAGGCGCCAGCGCAGTTCGTCGATGCGACCGAGCAGGCCGTGGGCTTCGGGATCCTCCCGGCGCAGGCCGGCGGCGCGCCGCAGCAGGGCCTCCACCTTGTCGGGATCGCCGCCCCCCTCGATCAGTGCCTCAGCCCACTCGCACAACACCTCGGCGTCATCCGGTGAGCGAGCGAGGATCTGCTCCAGGATCTGGTTCGCCGGATAGGGCCGGCCGAGCAGCCGAAGGGTGCGGGCCGCGGCGAGGTGCTGGTGGTCGGCCTCGGCCGGGTCCGGACCCTCGCCGATCAGCACCATGGCGTCGGCCACGTGCCCCTGCCGGAGGGCGGCGTCGATCCGCTCCCGGCGTCCTATGACCGAGCCAAGCGACTGGAGGGCCTCCTGGGCGGCCACGGTGTGGGGGTGGCGATCGCCCATGGTGTCCCGGAGGATTCCGGTGGCCCGGAGGAGCAGGTCGCGGGCGCTCGCTTCGTCGCCGAGGTCGCGAGCGGCGAGGCCGTGCAGCATCGTGTGGAGCCCGACCGTGGGGTGGGCCGGGCCGTAGGCCGCCCGCTCGGCTAGGAGCGCCTGCTCGATCCGGACCCGGGCTGCCTCCGGCCTGAACTCGGCGAGAAGCACCGCCCCGAGCGTCGCCCGCGCCTCGGCCACGAGCGGGTGCGACGGGCCGTAGGCCACCTCGGCGATGGCCCTGCCCCGCTCGATCAGCTCCCGGCCGGCGACCGGGCGCCCCGACGCCGCCCGTAGCGCCCCGAGATCGACCAGGTGCGAGGCCCGGCGGGGGTCGGCCGAATCGAGGACGGACTCGTCGATCCGGACTGCCCGTTCCAGCGCGCTCATGGCCTCGTCGGTCTGGCCCCAGTCGCCGAGAGCCGCTCCCTTGTGGCCGAGCGTGGCGGCGAGCGGTAACTCACTGCCAGCCAGCTCGCGGATCTTCGCGGCACGCTTCAGCAGCTCGACCGACCTCGGGTAGTTGCCTTGGGCGCGCCAGGCGGCACCGGCGCCGGTCAGTGCCTCGGCGTGGCGGGCGGCGTCGACCCCGTCCACCGACCGAGCCAGGTCGTCGAATATCGACACTGCCTCGGGGATGCGGCCCAGTTCGAGGGCCAGCAACCCCTTCTCGACAACCGCGTCGAAGCTCTCGCCGCCGCCGATGTGGCGGGGCACCATGGCCAGCGCATTGCCGGCCTCGGCGAACCGGGCCTGGCCCCGGAGGAAGCGGGCGACCCGTGGCAGCAGCTCGCGCCGGGCGTCGGCCGCCGCATCACCCGCCCGGCGAGCCGATGCCAGAGCCGCTGGCAACAGGCGCCGGCACTCGGGCCACACCTTGGGGTCGTCGACGTCGGTCGGGAAGGCCTGGCCGACGCGGGCCACCGCCAGGTCGGCCCACCGGGCCCTTGAAATCCGGCGCCGGCGGGCGGCCCGCACGAGCAGCGG
>JANMRJ010000673.1:0-1246 GCA_031370985.1 Acidimicrobiales bacterium | reverse complement strand
CACCACCGGGCCCGGCACAACCCCGCTCGCTGTCGCTCGCCCGGTTGCGGCCGGTGGCCGCAACCGGTTGGCTCCCGGGGGCCCATCTCAAGCCGTCATCTCCGCCCACAGGAACCCGCAGAGCTCCCGGGCGACGGCGGTGGCCACCACGTTCTTGGAGTTCTTCTTCTGGGCCAGCCGGCGGAACTTCCTGCACAGGCGGGCCTGGGCTGCCCACGCCCTGGCCACGGTCTCGGGCGGGAGGCCCTCCTGGCGGCGGCGCAGTTCGACGCCGACGGACGGCCCGTGCTGGTAGGCCCAGGCCGACTCGACGAGCTGGGTGCGAAGGTGCACGTTGCCCGACTTGGTGATGCGGCCCCGGCTGGTGCGTCCGCCGCTGGAGTACTCCGAGGGCACGAGGCCGGTGAAGCCCATGAACGCACTGGCCCGCCCGAAGCGCGCCAGTCGCACACCTCGCTGGCCAGGGTCAGCGCCCCCATGCGAGCCACGCCCCGGTAGGCCGAGAGGCGGGCGACGCCGTCGGCGAACAGCGGGCGGAGGTAGTGGACCGCCAGGTCCGACTCGACGGCGTCCAGGTTGGCCGAGCGCTCCTCGACCACCGCCCGGTAGTGGGAGAACGTCGCCGCCATCGCCGCGTCCTCGAAGTGGCGGGCCCGCAGCCACGCCTCGTGGCGGAGCGTCCACGCCGAGCCGCCCCGCCACACCTCGCCGTGGCGGAGCAGGAACGCCCCCAGGCGCTTGCGGGCGCGGTCGAGGTCGCCCACCATGTCGGCCCGGGCCCGGCACAGGTCGCGCACCGCCTCCTCCTCGCGGCTCGGCACCCGGATGGCCACTGACCCTCCCGATGGAGGCGGGCCAGCTTGCGGCAGTCCCGCTTGTCGGTCTTCACCCGGTCGCCCGCGGTGCGGGGGATAAGGGACGGGGCGATCACCTGGCAGCGGATGCCCATGCTCGTGAGCAGGCGGTGCAGCTCGTAGCCCGTCGGGCCCGCCTCGTAGCAGACCGAGAGCACGCGGTGCTCCGCGAAGCGGGCGAGGAAGCGGCGCACCGACGCCTCGTCGTTGAAGATCCGCTCGACATCGGGCGACTCCTCCTCAGGTCGGAGGATGCCGATCGAGATGCTGTCCTTGTGGACATCCATCCCGAGGTGGGTCAGGTCTCGATGCGAGAGACTGGGCACGGCCGGCTCCTTCTGTGTAGTGGCTCCTTCTGCCTCAATGGTGGATGATCCACGCTTCGGCAGAAA
>JANMRJ010000651.1:0-1802 GCA_031370985.1 Acidimicrobiales bacterium | reverse complement strand
GGAGGTTGGTCAGAGGGGGTCTGGAGCGGTCATCGATGGTCGTGAATAAGAGCAGGTCAAAGGCACTTTTTGGGGGTTTACGCAGGCCCCGAAATCGGCCTCAATAGTTCTAACCTCTACTACGATATCTGAGGCTGTAGGCCGCTGACCTGGGCTTACCTGGGTTTTCAGCCGCCTGGTGACACGAGAGTGACACACGAGGCGGCTGGGAATGGCACCTGAGACTGGGCGTAATGTGTCGAACTGCCGCGCGTGGAAGCATCGCGCTGGTCCGCCATTGTCACACCCGTTTGGCAATACTCGAACATAAGTTCGATAGTCGAACCAAGATCGAGAGGGGGCGCCGTGGCCGACAAGTCGACAATCGAGTGGACGCAAGCGACGTGGAACCCCACCACGGGCTGTGATCGAACTTCACCGGGTTGTGCCAACTGCTATGCGTTGACCCTGTCGAAACGCCTGAAGGCGATGGGCCAGCCCAAGTACCAGAACGACGGTGACCCCGACAGCAGCGGGCCAGGTTTCGGCTTGACGCTCCACCCGGATGCGCTCCAGATCCCAGGACGTTGGCGGACGCCTCGCGTGGTCTTCGTGAACTCCATGAGCGACTTGTTCCACCCGAGCGTTCCGGACGACTTCATCCGTCAGGTATTCGACGTGATGCTCCAGACCCCTCGGCACACCTACCAGATCCTGACGAAGCGCTCCCAGCGGCTCGCGACGCTTGCTTCCGAACTCCCCTGGCCGACGAACGTTTGGATGGGAGTGAGTGTGGAGGCGCAGCGATACGCTTTCCGCCTAGCGCACCTCCGACGAGTACCCGCCGCCGTACGGTTCCTGTCAGTTGAGCCGCTTCTCGGTCCTGTCGAACTCGATCTCGCTGGTATCGATTGGTGCATCGTGGGCGGCGAGTCCGGCAAGGGTCACCGGCCCGTCGAGGACCATTGGATCCGCGTCATTCGCGATGGATGCGTCTCGGCGGGTGTCCCGTTCTTTTTCAAGCAGTGGGGTGGTGCCAGCCCCAAGGCAGGTGGACGGTTACTCGACGGGCGCACCTGGGACGAGATGCCCACCGCGAGAGTGCGGTTAGTCGAAGAGGCCGCCAGTCTGATGAAGGTCCGGTAGTCCACGCGGGTTCGGCCGCACGACCATGTTGTCGAACTCCCCTTTCGGCGGCTCGGCTAGAGCTCCGAGACGGTCGAGCTTATGCAGCGCCTTCCGCAAGTGAGTGCCGCGTGCGAACCCGAGGGTGGAACCGTAAATCGCCTCGATTTCCTGGATCACCTGGATCGACCGGCCCCGCCGCAACAACCGGTGGACGTTCTGAGTCAATATCGGGATCCAATCCTCCTCGGCGTCCCAGAGAGTCGGCACAGAGTCAGCCTTACAGAACTCACGGAACTCCTTCCGGGCGAGGGATGTCGCTTCGTTAAATACCCACAGCCCCTGCTCGTGTTGTGTGAAAAGGATGAGGTCGTACACCGGCTTCCCTTTCCACGAATCCTTCACCTGGACGGTGAAGTGCCGCCAGCCACCTCCTGCAGCGGCGACGACACGGTCTGCATAAGCGTTCCTGATCTTGGCGACGAGCTCATCGGTGGCGGCCCCGCTCCTCCAGATCTCCTGCCACCATTCGCCCCCCAGGGTCGAGTTGACTCGCTCGACGACAGCCGCTGCGTTCATCCGCTGAACCCTGTCGCTGCTCCGGAGGGTGATCTTCGACGCGTTGCGGTAGACGCCAGCGTGCACGAAGTTCACTAGAACTTCGGTGGCCGGCCCGACCCTTCGGCCGCTCGCCCAAG
>JANMRJ010000611.1:0-2359 GCA_031370985.1 Acidimicrobiales bacterium | reverse complement strand
GGCGGTCTCCACCACGATCTCGGCGCCCATGTCCTCGAGGAACCCGTCGTCGCCGGTGACCTGCCAGTACTGGAGGACCGCCCAGGCCACGTCGGCGGCGATGTGGTGCTCCTGGATGCCGGTCAGGATGGTGAGGCGGGTCCCGTCGGGCAGCCAGACGAACTCCGGCGTCGTCTCCTCGCCGGTATCGGCAGACTCCCACGCGTAGAGGGCGCCGGCGTAGCCGAGCCGGGCCGCCTTGGCGCGGGCCGCCGGGAGGGTCCGATGGCGATAGGCGAGCAGGGCGCGCGCCGTGGGGGGATGCGTCCAGATGAAGAACGGGAGCACGAAGATCTCGGTGTCCCAGAAGACGTGCCCCCGGTAGCCCGGACCGCTCAGCGACCGTGCGCCGATCGACGCCCGGTCGCTCTCGGGGTCGCCGGCGATGATCAGGTGGTAGAGGGCGAAGCGCAGATCGCGCTGCGCCTCGCCGTCACCGGCGACCACCACGTCGGCGCCGGCCCAGCGCTCACGCCACGCCCGCTGGTGACGAGCGAGCAGCTCGGGCGCGCCCTGGGCCTCGGCCTGGCTGAGGGCGGCGAAGGCGGGGCCGTCACGGTCGACGGCCAGCCGTCGGACGGTACGGCCGGCCCCATCGGTGTCGGAGAAGGCAAACCAGACTGAACCCCCGCCGAGGCCTTTGAGCCGAACGCCGGCCGTGTTGCCGACGACGGTCGCGTCGACCGCTCCCACCGCCCCCATGGCCTCGGGAACCGCGACACCGCCGGCTGGAGCGCCCTCGGCCTCCAGGACGTGCAGCCGGCGGTCGGCCAGGGATGCGTACCGGGCGGAGCGGAAGGCCTCGCCGGTGGTGAACACGATGCCGTGGCGGAGGTCGAGGATGCGATGGCCGCCGGCGCCGGCCGTGACCGGCAGCACGGTCCATTCCGGGCCCCGCGCCAGCTCGGGGCCGGCCTGGCTCGCCGGGTCATCGCCGAAGAAGCCGGCCACGTAGAAGCCGGGCTGCGACCCGGGGCCGGGCGCCTCCCGCGAGCCGCGGGTACCAGTGCGGCCGTTGCCGACCGTCAGCCACGACTCGACCTCCCGCTCCCGGGCGGGGTCGGAGCCGGCGACGTCGAGCCGCCAAGCTGCGTCGGGGACCGGCGACGGGAAGCCGCCAGTGCCGGCGGCAAGGACCGCGTCGATCCCCTCGGCGTTGTGGACGACGACGAGGGCACCCTCCGGCGCGCCGGCGCCTAGCAGCCGGCGTCGGGCCCAGTCGGTGGCGTCGCCCCCGGCGGGCGCAGTGACCAGGCGGCCGGGTGCAGCGGCCGCGCCGGGCGCGCCGGGCGCGGCGGGCGGGCCGGAAACGACCACGTCGATACCCCGGGCCAGCAGCTCCGCCATCCGCGTCGCGAGGTCCGCCGGCTCAACCGACGGGCCGACCACCACGACCTCGACGGATGCCGTTCCCATAGGAGCGAGGACGCTACTGCCCACCCGCCGTACCCTTGAGCCATGAGGATCCTGCGGCTCGTCGCCCTGTTCGGGGTGACAACGGCGGCATGCAGCGGCGGGCCGGCGGCGGCCCCGACCTCGACAGACCCTCCCACCACAGCAGGCGCCCTGCCTGCGACCACCGCGACATCAACGGCGGCGCCGGCCACGACCACGACTAACACAGGGCCGGCGCCGGCATGGCAGAACCGGGCGGCGGCGCCGACCGCCCGTCAGGAGGTGGCGTCCGCCGTCGTCGAGGGGCGGGTATGGGTCATCGGCGGGCTCACCGCCGCCGGCGCCTCGGCGGTGGTGGAGTCCTACGACCCGGCCACCGACCGGTGGGCACCAGGGCCGGCGCTACCGGTCGCGCTCCACCATGGCGCGGCCACCACCTTCCGCGGCGAGATCATGGTGCTGGGCGGGTTCGTCGCCGCTCCGGGGCTGTATGACCGGCCCTCGGACCGGGTCATGGCACTGCGGGCCGGCGCCTGGGTCGACCTGCCGAGGTTGCGCCGGCCCCGAGGCGCGGCCGCAGCCGCCATGGTCGGCGGCATGATCGTGGTCGCCGGCGGGCGCAACGCCGCCGCCCTCATCGGCCCCACCGAAATCTTCGATGGGATCGCATGGCGCGACGGCGAGGCCATCCCGACCCGGCGCGACCACCTGTCGGCCGCCTCCGACGGGCGGTCGCTGTTCACCGTCGGCGGGCGGTTCCTGTCACCCGGCGCCCTGTCCGCCGCCCTCGAGCGCTACGACCCGCTCACCGACGCGTGGGCGCGCCTACCGGCCGTGCCCACCGCCCGCTCCGGCCAGGGCGCGACCATGGCCGGCGGGCGCCTCGTTGTCGCCGGCGGCGAGGACCCCACGGGGGTCTTCGACG
>JANMRJ010000576.1:0-1373 GCA_031370985.1 Acidimicrobiales bacterium | reverse complement strand
CACGCCCTTGGAGTCCACTGCGGTACGGGGCTGGCCGCCGCCGCGGGCGTCGCTGAACTCCAGCGGTGGGCCGAAGGTGCGCCCGCCGTCGTGGGACACCGAAAGCATGCTGCGGCGGGCCGCGCCGGGGGCCGGTGCGGCGAAACCGCCCTTCTGCCAGCCGACGTAGACGTTCAGCGGGTTCTTGTTGTCGACCGAGAGCTGTGCTCGCCGGCTGCCCCCGATGCCGGGGTCGCCCTCCATGCCCTCGAACGCCATCGAGGTGCTCCAGGTGCGGCCGCTGTCGCTCGACCGAGCGACGAAGATGTTCCGGGGGATGTCGACTCGGTTGAGCTGGGGGACGTACTTTGGGTCGCTGGCGAAGAAGCTGGCGAACAGGGTGCCGTCGGGGGTGAACTGAAGGGTGATGTAGGGGCCGTTGGTGGCCTGGAGGCTGCAGTCGACCCAGGGCTTGGTCATCGGGCTGCCGCCGTCGAACCAGCTCCGGCCGTCATCGACGGAGATGTGGATGTCGCAGGTCTTCTTGGTGCGGACCTCGGCCTCGGCGATCACCAGCTCACCCGTAATCGGGTTGCGGGCGAGCTGGGGGGTCGAGTGGGCGCGGGCCGGGTCGGCATTGCTCGTGACCTGCACGGCGCCGGTCACCGCCGGCTCCTCCAGCAGCGCCTCCTGAGCGCCGGCACCCCCGGCGAGCGTCGCCACCAGCGCGCCCACGGCCAGCCACGACAGGCGCACCCGTCCGTACCTTGCGATCACTCGTTCGTTCCCCCCGGTGACGAGACCTGTCCTGGACCGGGAACGTAGCCGACGGGCACCACTCGTGGCGGCCTCGAGCACTACCCTTCCCGACATGGCCCCGAGGATCGCCATGCGGGCTCGCCTCGGGGCGTCGCTCTCGGCCCTCCTGCTGGTCTGGCTGGCGGCCTGCGGGGGGGGTGACGATACCCCCACAGTCGCATCGGGTTCCTCTACCACCACGTCCGCGGCCGCCACTGGATCGACGACTACGACCGTGGCCGCGACGGGGTCGACTGTCCCCACCACGGTGGGCGTGACCACGACGACCGTGGCCGTGCCAGTGCTGTCGGTCACGGTCCGGGGCGGGTCCGTCGTCGATGGGGCGGCGCGGCAACGGGCCACGGTGAACCAGCCCGTGACGATCCGGGTGACCAGCGACGCGGCCGATGAGGTCCACGTCCACGGCTACGACAAGAAGTTCAACGTCGCCGCCGGCCGCACCGGTGAGATTACCTTCGTTGCCAACATCGGTGGGGTCTTCGAGGTCGAGTTCGAGAAGTCCCACAAGCTGCTGTTCACGCTGGAGGTTCGCTGAGCCGGCGATGGGCGGCGGCGGCGGCGGGCGGCGCCGGCGC
>JANMRJ010000554.1:0-1962 GCA_031370985.1 Acidimicrobiales bacterium | reverse complement strand
GCGACCTCATCGACCAGGCGGGCCGCCTCGCCCATCGCGGTCGTCGTGTTGCGGAGGTGGGCGAGCGGGTCCCAGGCATGGCTGTCGGCGCCGTGCTGAGAGACGACGAGGTCCGGCCCGAACGCGGCCGCGAGCTCCGGCACGAGCGATCGAACCGCTTCGAGCCAGGCGGTTTCGCCCGTCTCGGGCTCGAGCGGAACGTTGACGACGGTGCCGGCCGCCGGTCCCTCCCCGAGATCGTGGGCGAAGCCGGTTCCCGGGAAGAGGGACCGGCCGCTCTCGTGGAACGACAGGGTCAGCACGCCCGGATCGGCGGCGTGAATCGCCTCGACGCCGTCGCCGTGGTGGACGTCGAGATCGACGTAGAGGACCCGCAGCCCGTCGCGCCGGGCACGGGCGATCGCGAGCGCCGGGTCGTCGTACACGCAGAAGCCGGACGCTCGGCCCGGCATCGCGTGGTGCAGGCCGCCCCCGGGATGGAACGCGTGCTCGATGTCACCGCGGAGGATCGCCTCGACCGCGCGCAGGGAGCCGCCGGCCACCGCGGCACTGGCGTCGTGCATTCCGTGGAACGGCGGATCGTCGCCGCCGACGCCGATCCCCGCCTCGGGCTCCATCCACCCGTGATCGAACTCGGAGAATCGCTTGACCACATCGAGGTAGTGCCGAGTGTGGCCCATCAGGAGCTCGTCGTCCGACGCGGGCTCGGGGGCGAGACCTGGCTCGGCACCGATCGCCCGGAGCAGGTCGATCCCCGGCCCGAACCGGCGCGGCGTGAGCGGATGGGCCGGCCCGAAGTCGTAGTCAAGAGAGCGCGGGCCGAACACGAGCAGCGGCTGGTCGGGCATGAGTGGCACGATACCGGCCATGGAACGCGTCTACACCGCGCCGCTCCTCGACAAGCTCGGCATCCGGCCGGGCATGCGCGTCGCGGTCGTCGGAACGGTCGAGGACGACGACGAGGTCCTCGACGACGAGGGCCCGTTCCGCGAGCGACTCGCGGGTCGCACGAGCGACGTCACCGTCGGGCGTCCGAAACCGGACTCCGACATCGTGTTCCTGGCTGCTGACACGACCGACGAGCTGGCGGCGCTCGCCGAGCTCCGGACACGGATCCGGCCGGCCGGCGCGATCTGGGTCGTGTCGCGCAAGGGCAAGGCGTCAACGCTCCGAGACGTCGAGGTCATGGCCGCGGCCCGGGAATATGGCCTGGTCGACAACAAGGTGGTGGCCTTCTCAGCCCGCCGGACCTCCATCCGGCTCGTGATCCCGGTCGCCCTCCGCCCGCGCGTCTGAGGCGAGCCCGCGCGGCTGAGGCGAGTACCATCCGCCCATGGGATCCGACCTCCTCGTCGCGCTCCTCATCGTTCTCGTCGTCGTCCTGATCTGGCGCGGCCCCAGGACGCTGCCGAAGATCGGTCAGGCCCTCGGCCGGGGCGTCCGTGAGGCGCGGACCGAAGCCGCCAAGCTGCGCGACGACAAGGACGCCGACCCGCCGGCCTGACGGTGTGACCGACGCGATCCCTCCCAGCGTGGAGGCGCTCCTCGAGCGACCCGAGCCGGGCCCGCACCGGACGGTGCTGCTGATCGACGGGGCGACCGTCGAGACGCTGGCGGACCTGCCGCCCCTCCGCGACCGGCTGCTGTTCGTCGGCCTGAATCCGTCGCCGGTCAGCGTCGATGCCGGCCACTACTTCCAGGGCCAGCTCGGCCACCTCTTCTGGCGACGTCTGATGGCTGCCGAAATTCTGCCGGCCGACACCGAGATCGCCGCCGCTGACGATGCCCTCGTCGCGGCCGGGCACGGCCTGACCGACTTGATCAAGCTCCCGACGCCGCGCGACGAGGCGACCGACGCAACGCTCCGGGCCGGGGTCGGACCGCTCTGGCAGAAGGTCGCGATCTGGCGCCCCGCGGCGATCATCTTCGTCTACAAGCGGGCGGCCGAGATCGTCGCCGCGC
>JANMRJ010000496.1:0-11257 GCA_031370985.1 Acidimicrobiales bacterium | reverse complement strand
GCCGGCACGTCGCTCGGCCGGCGCAGCCTCGACCGCCTGGCCACCGAGGCGCCGGCCGACCTGGCCGGCAGCTGGACGGCGGAGGCCCGCGCCGACCTGGTCGCCCTGCTCGGCGCCGGCCGCCCGGCGATCGCGGTGCTGGAGGCGGTCGACCGGATGGGCCTGCTCGTCCGGCTCCTTCCCGAGTGGTCCGCCGTCCGCTGCCGCCCGCAACGCAACGCCTACCACCGCTTCACCGTCGACCGGCACCTGTGCGAGGCGGCCGTCGGCGCCGCCGCTCACACCGCTGAGGTCGACCGGCCCGACCTCCTGCTGGTCGGCACCTGGCTGCACGACATCGGCAAAGGCTTCGTCGGCGTCCGCGGGCCCGACCACACCGTCGCCGGCGAGGTGGTGATCGAAGAGATCGCTACCCGTATCGGGTTCCCGGTCGCCGATGTCACCCTGCTGGTCGACATGGTGCGCCATCACCTGCTCCTGCCCGATGTCGCCACCCGGCGCGACCTCGACGACCCGTTCACCGTCGAGTCGGTGGCGGCCCAGGTGGGCAACCGCGGCCTGTTGGCGCTGCTCCATTTCCTGACCGTGGCCGACAGTCAGGCCACGGGGCCGGCGGCGTGGAGCCCATGGAAGGCGGGGCTGGTCGCCGAGCTCGTGGCGCGGGTCGACAGCTTCCTGTCCGCCAGCGCCCACGCGGTCGCCGAGTTCCCGGGGCCGTTGCACCTGGCCGTGCTCGACCGGGCGCGAGCCGAGGGTCGCCTCATCGTCGACGCTGACGCTCGCCAGGCGACTGTGGTCGGCCCCGACCGTCCGGGCCTGTTCTCTGATGTCGCCGGCGTGCTCGCCCTGCACGGCCTCGGCGTGCTGGCGGCCCGGGCGTGGTCGAGCGACGATGGCATGGCGGTTGAGCACTTCCACGTCGAGCCGGCGAACAGCCGGGAGCCGGACTGGCGGGCGGTGGAGGCCGACATGGTCAGGGTCCTCGCCGGCGCCATCGCGCTGGAGGAGCGCCTTACCGACCGGGCCCGCCAGTACGCCGGCCGGATCGGGGTGCTGGCGGCCACGCCGGCCCGGACGAAGGTCACCGTCCACGCCGACGCCTCGGCGACCGCCACCGTTGTCGATGTCCGGGCGCCCGACCGCATCGGCACGCTGTACCGGATCACCCGGGTCCTCGCCGACCTCGGCCTTGACATCCGTTCGGCCAAGGTCGCGACGGTCGGTCACGAGGTGGTCGACGCGTTCTACGTGGTCGACTCCGCCGGCGCCAAGGTGGCCGAGGATCGCTTCGAAGTCATTGAGGGCGCGCTGCGTGAGGTGCTGGCTGGGGGCGAGGTGCTGTCGGGGGTCGAGGTGCGCGCATGAAGATCGCCTTCTGCGGGCTCGGGCGCATGGGGGTGCCGATGGCGGCCCGGCTGGTCGACGCCGGCCACGATGTCATCGTCTGGAACCGCACGCCGGGGCGGGCGCCGGCCCTCGTGGCACGCGGCGCGGCCGAGGCGACATCCCCCGCCGGCGCCGCGGCGGGGGCGGAGATCGTCGTGACCATGCTCACCGACCCCGCCGCCCTCGAAGCCGTCGTGTTCGGTCCCGACGGCCTGGCCGGCGGGCTGGCCTCGGGCGCCACCCTCGTCGAGATGTCGACCATCGGGCCCGATACTGTGCGAGCGCTCGCCGGCCGCCTGCCGGCCGGCGTGGACATGCTCGACGCGCCGGTTTTGGGCAGCGTTCCCCAGGCCACCGACGGCACGCTCAAGCTCTTCGTCGGGGGCGAGGAGGCCGTGTTCGAGCGGTGCCGGCCTGTGCTTGACGCCATGGGCACGCCCCGCTACCTCGGCCCGCTCGGCGCCGGCGCGGCGATGAAGCTGGTGGCCAACTCCACCCTCGGCGCCCTCATGTGCGGTCTGGCCGAAGCCCTGGCCCTCGCCGACGCCCTGGGCCTGGAGGAAGCCGCCGTGCTCGACATCCTGGCCGACTCACCCATCGGGACGCCGGTGAGGAGCAAGCGGGCGATGATCGAGCGGGGGGTGTACCCGGCGAACTTCGCGCTGGCGCTTGCGGCCAAGGACCTCCGGCTGGTCACCGCCGCCGCCGAGCACGCCGGCCTCGACCTGCGCCTGGCGCCGGCGGCCCAGGCCTGGCTCACCCAGGCCGACGCCGCCGGCCTGGGCGGGCTGGACTACTCGGCGGTGATCGCCGAGGTCCGTGGGCGACCGGCCGCCGCCTCCGTACCACCGACGTAGGCTCCGGCGATGGACCTCGACGAGGCACGGGCCTTCCTCCGCTCGCATCACCGCGGGATCCTCGCCAACCGGGCCGTTGCGGGGGAGCACCCCGACTGGAACGACTACCGCTCGGCGATGCAGGAGCAGCAGCGGGTCATCATCCGCATCGACATGGAGCGGGCCGGCCCCGACCGGCACGCCTGATGGGACCGCCGGGCCATGGCCCCCCAAGCTCGCCCCGGCCGGGCCGGCGCCCGCCCCGCCGGTGCGCCGCCGGACCGCCCGCGCCGTAACCGCCCGCGGCCCCAACCGCTCCGGCGGCCCTCGCCCCTCCGCCTCGGCCCCCGGCTGCGGTCGCTGCTCGGCTCCAGCTCCGATGTCGTTCGTCAGAGCCTGGTCAGCCTCACGCTGAACAGCAGCACCAGCCTCGTCGCCGGCGCGGTCCTGGGCGCGATCACCGACACCTTCGAGCGGTTCCCGGGCCTGCTCGTGCTGGTACCTGCGGCCATCGGTCTGCGGGGCAACGTGTTCTCCGCTCTCGGCAACCGGCTGAGCACGGCAATCCACCTCGGCAACTTCCGGCTCTCGGTGCGCCGGCAGACATTGATGGGCCAGAACGTCGCCGCCTCAATGGTGCTGACGCTCATGCTCTCGCTCCTACTGGCCGTCGTAGCCAAGACGGTCGCCGTGGCCCTGGGGGTGATGAACTCGATCTCGGTGCTGGACCTGGCCGTCATTTCCATCGTCGGCGGCGTCCTCGCCTCGCTCGTCGTCCTGGTGGCGACGATCCTCCTGGCCGCCGGCTCGGTGCGCTACGGCTGGGACCTCGACAACCTCATTGCGCCGCTGGTGTCGACACTGGGCGACGTGCTCACCCTGCCCGCGCTCTGGCTGGCCAGCCTCCTGCTCGACATCGACCTGGTGGCTCACGTGCTCGGCCTTGTCGTCGTCGTGGCCGTGGTGGTGGTGTTCGTCCTGGCCTGGCGGTCGAAGCAGGAGGTGCTGCGCCAGGTGGTGCGCGAGTCGCTTCCCATCCTCGTCGCTGCCGCGTGCCTGAGCACGATGGCCGGCATCGCCATCGAGAAGCGCCTCGGGACGTTCTCGACCTACCCGGCCCTGCTCATCCTGTTCCCGGCGTTCATTAGCAGCGCCGGCGCGCTTGGCGGCATCCTGTCCAGCCGGCTGTCGACCAAGCTCCACCTTGGCCTCATGGCGCCAGCGACGTTCCCCAACCGCGACGCCCGCGCCGACGGCTACCTGATCCTGCTGCTCGGGGTACCGGTGTACCTGTTCAACGCGGTGGGCGCCCATTTCGTCGGCCGGTTGCTGGGCCAAGCCAGCCCCGGCCTCCTCGAGATGGTCCTGGTCTCCCTGCTCGGTGGGGCCTTCGCTGTGCTCTTCGTGACGGGCGTCGCCTACTACGGCACCATCGCCGCCGTCCGCTTCGGCGCCGACCCCGACACCTACGGCATCCCCCTCGTGACCTCCTCGGTGGACTTCGTCGGCGCCGTCGCGCTGATCGTCGTCATCGTCGGCGTGGGCATCACATGAGGACCGGCCGGCATTCCGCAACTGGGGTGACTCAGTGCGACATACAACACTGAGCGTCACCAGTTTGCAGGACGGCCAGGCTGGGAAGCGGCCTGGCTCGGCGCCGACGGCGCCGACGGATAGGCTGGAAGCCTAGGTGGACGATAAACCCCGCAATCTGAAAACCATGCTGTCGGAGGCGAAGGACACCTCCGAGCTCATGATCGACCTGGGCTACGCGGCGGTGTACTTCAGCGACGTTGCCATGGCTGAGGAGGTCTACCAACTCGAGAGCCGGCTCTCCGACCTGGTGCACGAGATGCGCGCCGTGTGCGTCATGGCTGCCCGCTCACCGCGCGATGCGGACGCGATGGCGTCGGTCCTCCAGGTCGTCGGGGCTATTGAACGCCTCGGCAACGCCGCCGTTGACATCGGCCGCATCGTGACCCATCGCCTCGGCATCCCGCGGGCGCTCGTCGCCGACCTCTCGGCGGCGGAGGAGATCTCCCACCGCGTCCGCATCCGGGACGACTCGCAGATGGCCCACCGGGCCCTTTCCGACCTGGAGCTGCCCGTCGAGGTGGGCATGCGGGTCGTGGCCGTTCGCCGCGACCGCGACTGGCTCACCGAGGTGGACGGTGACCTCGTCCTGCTCCCGGGCGACGTGCTGTTCCTCCAGGGCGCAGCCGCCGGCATCGCCGAGCTGCGGTCCCTCGCCGGCGCCCCGGTATGGGAGCCGCCGAAGCTCTCGGAGGAGGCGGCCGTCTCCGACCTCGACCGGGCCATCGACGTGCTGGTCGAGATGAAGAACATCTCGGAGGTGGCCGTCGGCCTGGCCTACTCGGCGCTCGTGCTCCGTGACCAGGGCCTGGCCGCCGAGGTCAACCATCTCGAGGACCGGCTCGACGAGATGAAGGAGCGCCTGGAGCTGTGGGTCCTGCGGGGCGCCCAGGAGCACCTCGACCCCTCGGCGCTGCGGGGCCTGCTCCACCTGGCCCAGGCGGCCGAGGAGATCGGCGACGCCGCCCAGCAGCTCGTCTGGCTGGTCGAGACGGGCGAGGAGTTGCACCCCATTCTGGCCATCGCCCTGGGCCACGCCGAGGAGGTCGTCGTGAGGGTGCCGGTCGCCGCCGGCGCCCCTGCCGATGGCGCCTCCCTCCAGTCGCTGTGCATGGAGACCGAGACCGGCTTCTACCTGCTGGCCATACGCCGCGGCGGCCGCTACCTCTACCGGCCCCGGGCCAACGTGGTCCTGCAAGCCGACGACGACCTGATCGCCACGGGTCCCGACGAGGGCCACGCCCTCCTCGCCGAGCTGTGCGGCTACGTCCTGATCGAGGACGAGGACACTGGGGAAGACCAACTAGTGCCCGCAGGTTCCTACCGGTAGCGCTGCTTTAGCTTTAGCCCGCCGGCCACGCCCGGCCGCCAAAGGCGGCCCCCCCTGGCTGGCGGCAGGAAAGCATTTCAGGGCGAGGGCGGCCGGCTCCGCCGGTCGCCCGAGCGCAGCTGCCTCGCCGAGCAGCCTTCGGCTGCGAAGGCGATCAAAGCCAGTCTTTCGCCTTGAACCACATGTAGCCGGCGATGGTGATGAAGGCCATGATGCCGAGGGCCCACCAGAAGCCCCACTTCCATTCCAGTTCGGGCATGTGCACGAAGTTCATCCCGTAGACGCCAGTGACGATGGTCGACCCCAGGAGGATGGCGCCCCACGACGTCATCCGCTTCATGACCTTGTTCATGCGGTTCGACATGATCGCCAGGTGGGCGTCGACCGCGTTGCCCATCAGCTCACGGTGGTTGTCGACCATGTCGATCGCCCGGAGCACGTGGTCAAACACGTCCTGGAGGTGGGTGACGGCGTTGTCGTCGATCCACTCCACCTCCCGTCGCAGCAAGGCGGCGAGGACATCGCGGGTGGGCATGGCCAGTCGCCGGTAGATCACCAGCCGGCGGCGGACTTCGAACAGCTCCTGCTGGACCTCGCGCTCGTCGATCGGCTTGTCGCTGAAAATCTTGTTCTCCAGTTCCTCCAGCTCGTCCTCGACCTCGTCGTTGCGGCTGAAGTACCCGTCGACCAGCTCGTCGAGGATGATGTAGAGCAGGAAGCCGACGGTGGCGTGCTCGGCTCGCGTGCGCTCGAACCGCTTGCGGGCGCCGTCGATGAACGACGCCTCGCCGACCGCGTCGTCCTCCCTGATCGTCACCAGCCAGGTCGGCCCGATGAAGATGTCAACCTCTCGGCGCTCGGCGGTGTACGCCACCAGGAAGGCGTGGTCGGGGTAGTGCTCGAGCTTGGGCCGCTGGTGGCGCTCCCGGACATCCTCCATGGCCAGGGCGTGGAGCGAGAACTCCTCCTGGACGGCGAGCAGGTCGTCCTCGTCAGGGGCGGCGACATCGACCCAGACGAGCTGCTCCTTGTCCTTGATGGCTTCGGAGATGTCCTCGGGCTCGACCTCCTTGAACGTGCCGTCGGGGTAACACCGGGCCGTGATCACGCCGGCGCCATCCCCACAATGCTGCGGACCTGCTCCTGTCGCTCCTGGATCGACCCACCCAGGGTGTGGAAGGCCACGTCGGAGTCCCTGAGGAGGTCGGTGATGCGCCGGTCGATGTCGGCCTGGAAGCCGGTGTCGTCGGGGCGCAGCCCGTCGAGGACGATTGGGAACTCGACTGGCAGGTAGAAGACGTGGTCGTAGCGGGAGCGGAGCTCCATCGTGGCCAGCTCGCGGGAGGAGTACCAGAGATGGTTCTCCTTGCGGTCCCCGTCCTGGTGCTCCATGACCCAGTCGGCATAAGCGAGGACGTCGTAGATCGACCGGTCGGCGACGAAGCGCTCGTGGGTGACCTCGGCCCGCCACTGCTTGAGAAAGATGAGGGTCTCGGTCTCGGCGGTGGCGCGCTGGTCGAGGGGAAAGCCGAGGGCGACAACCTCGCGCGCCACCTCAGGGAGGAGCGGGTAGTCCCATTCCCGGGCGAAGAGGTTGGCCAGGGTGGTCTTTCCGGTCGAGAACGAGCCGACGAATGCTATCTTCATGCCGACAGTGTGCCCGGTGCGGCTTGGCTCGGCCCGGTTCTCCAAGCTTCCGGCCGTCGGGTCTGGATCAGTCCGCCTTCAGCTCGGGCGGGTACAGGTAGTAGTTCGCGGCCGAGGCGGCGGTCGCGCCCTCGTGGACCGCGGTGGTGATCTGGTGGCCGTGGATGCGGGTGACGTCGCCGGCCGCGAATACGCCGGGCACGTTGGTCCGCTGCTCGATGTCGGTGTCGATGTAGCCGTTCGAGAAGAGGCTGACGCCGAGGTCGACGGCCAGCTGGACCTCGGGGGTGGCGCCCTGGGTGCAGAACAACGCTTCCAGCTCGATCTCCAGGCCGTTCTGGGTCAGGACCGAATGGAACTGCCCGTCCGTGCCGACGGCCCGTTCGATCTTGTCGTGGATCACGGGGATGTCGAACTTGGCCAGGCGGTCGAGGTACTTGGACTCGATCTCGTTGACGTGGCTGTTGGTCAGCACGGTCAGGCGCTTGGAGAACCGGCTGAGCTGCACCGCTTCGCCCGCCGCGCCATTGGTGTGCCCGATGACGAGGATGTTCTTGCCCTTGCTGGCGTAGCCGTCGCAGGTGATACACCAGAACATGCTGGTACCGACGTAGGACTCCCAGCCGTGGAAGTGCGGGTAGTGGTCGAGCACGCCGGTGCAGATGATGACCACCTGGGCCGTGTAGGAACCGAACTGGCCCTCGGCGACGAACAGGTCGCCCTCCCGCCGCATATCGCGGACCTTGTGGTGCTCGAAATCGACCTGGGGGTACTCGGCGAGCTGGGCCCGGCCCAGCTCGCGGAGCTTGGCCGCCGGCACGCCGCCAGGGAAGCCGAGGTAGTTGTGGTTGACCTGGTGGTGCGTGGACCGGCCGTGGCCGGCGTCGAACACCACACAGGTCCGGTCATAGCGGGCCAGGTAGATGGCGGCGGAGAGACCGGCGGGGCCGGCCCCCACGATGATGGCGTCGGTTGTCCTGTTGGCCATGTGGTGTGGTGTTTGGCTCAGGCCGGGATTTCGGACTCGTCAGCGACCCGGCAGAAGTCCCCGCCCGCGGCGTCGGCGTCGCCGGCCTCGATAAACATCTCCGAGACGCCCTCGCAGGCGCCGAGCACGTACACGTCCTCGCCCAGTGTGACCTTCGACCGGAAGAACAGGAACTCGTTCATCCCCTGCCGCGAGATCGACTCGAGATCGCGGATGTCGAGGATGATCCGGCTGGGGCCGGCGGCTATGACCCGATCGAGGTCGCGCCGGACCTTGATGACCTCGTCGGGGTCGAGCTTGCCCCGCATGACGACCCGCGCCGTGCCGTCGGTCAGCGTGAACTGGGAGTCGAACTTATCGGCGGCCGAGACGATGCGCACCTTCACCCGGCACTCCTGGTTGGCCGGGAGCCGTACGGTCAGAGCGTCGGCGTCGAAGTCGGTGTAAGGCAGGTCGTCGATCCACACTTCCGAGAGGCGGACGCTGCCCGGCGGCAGCAGGTCGGGGGCGACCCGCAGGATGCCGTCGGGGAACGAGACGGCCTTGGGCTTGAAGTGCAGCTCGAGGTCTTCCTCGTTCACGAGCAGGTTGCTGTACACCGCGGAGAGGTAGCAGAGCTCCATCGAGTGGTAGCCCGACATCGAGTGGCTGCCCTTGAGGCGCTCCGTGCCCACCAGGTAGGGGACCCCGCTGGCCAGCACATTGAAGTACACCCCGCCCTCGTCGTGGTCGAGGAAGTGGGCGTTGTAGAACGCGGCCGACTCCCGAGCCAGGCGGGCGTGCTCGTGGTTCCCGAGCGAGCCGGCGAGGATGTAGTAGGCGAGGATGGCCTGCTCCTGCTGCCACCAGGCCTTCCGGTCGTGCCAGACGAAGCGGTGCCACTCCTGGGTGCCTTCTTTGCGGCGCTCGACCACGTCGTACCAACCGCCCCGCTGCTGGTCGCTGCCGACCGCCGGCATAGTGTCGGCGATCTTGTTGGCCAGGTGCACGTAGCCTTCGTTCGGGCGCAGGTGGTGGATGCGCATGAGATTCCAGGCGATCTTCAGGTTGTGGCCGACGACGGCGCTGTCCTGTTGCCAGCCCCACTTGCGGTCGGCGCTCCAGTCCTCGTGGAACCGCTCCTGTACGAACGGGCTGTGGGCGTCGTCCGGGAAGCGTTCGAGGATGGTGTTGCCCGTCTCCACCAGGAAGTCGGCCAGGTCCTCACGGCCGGTGGCGATGACCGCGTTGATCAGGTACGCGGGGGCGTGGTCGCCGACGGAGTTCCAGTTCTTGCGGGCCCGGTTCGAGCGAAGGCTGTCCGAGCGGCCGTCAAGGGTGACCGGGTCGATGTGGGAGAAGAACCCGCCCAGCTCGGTGTCGCGGTAGAACCGGTCGAACAGGGTGATGGTCTTCTCGATGTCGTCGAGGATCCGCGGGTCGCCGGTGACCCGGAAGGTCTGGGTCGGGCCGGCCAATGCGTAGATCTGCTCGTACATCGGGATGGCGTCGTAGTCGTCGCCGAACTCGGAGGTGAAGATCTTCCGCTGGCTGTTCCCCGAGACGTCGATCCCGTGGTACCAGTACACGATCCCTTCGGCCTCGTTGGTGGCCCGCATGTGCTCGCGTAGGTACTCGGTGCCGCTTTCAGCCGCTTGCAGGAAGCGGTCCTCGCCGGTGAGGAGGTAGGCGGTGGCCAGGCCGTAGACCAGGCGGGAGATGGTGTCGGTCTCCTGGCGGTAATCAGGGGCGATGTAGTCGGGCGTGTGGGTGCCCGACAGTGAGAGCTTGGTCCGGTAGTTGCGCCAGTCGTAGTTGCCGTCGGGGAACTGGCCGCGCAAGTAGAAGTCGCCGATGAAGCGGGCCTGGTTCACCCACCAACGGGGCTGCTCGAAGATGAGCTCTTTGCCGCGCACGGCCGGGAAGATGATCGACTTCACCTCGAAGCGCAGCGTGCCGGCCTCGGGGTAGAAGACGCCGTACGCGAACAGGTGGCGTTCGGGGACGAGCATCTCGCGCATCGGTCCCGTGGTGTCCAGGTACGCCTCGCCGAAGTTCCGCATGGCCTGGGAGTAGGTGTTCTTGGTGAGGTAGGCCTGGAACTCTCGGCCATCGCTGGTGCGCAGCTCGAAGGAGTCGGTCTCGTCGTCGTAGCCGGTGACGTACCCGGCGATGGTGTCGGAGAAGGTGAAGTCGACGTTGGCTGTGGTCATGGCTTGACCGTTCCTCCTGCGTGAGAGATCAGCACGACGGCACTGCGGCCGAACGCGTGGTACGTGGGGCCAACGTGGGGGAGCTCGCGGCCCGCGTCGAGGATGTCCTCAGGCGATGGCTTGGCCGTATCGACGGCCACGGCCCAGGTGTGGCCGTCGATCTGGGGCAACTCGAAGTCAAGACCGAGGTCGTACATGTTCAGGATGACGTGGAGATCGGGGTCGCCGTGCATCCCCCCGAGGGTGAAGGACAGGACCCGGCACAGCGGGTCGTTCCAGCCGGGCTGGCGCAGCCGGCAGCCGTGCCACGACACCTCGGGCACACCGCGGGCGTTCACCCCGCCGCCGAAGAAGTCGTCCCGGCGCAGGGTGGCGAAGCGCTTGCGGAGGGCGATCATCTGGCTGACGAACCGCACCGTGCCGGCGTGGGTGTCGATGAGCTCCCAGTCGTACCAGCTGATCTCGTTGTCCTGGCAGTAGGCGTTGTTGTTGCCGAGCTGGGTGCGGTGGAACTCGTCACCGCCGAGCAGCATGGGCGTGCCCCGGCTCAGCAGCAGCATGGCCACCGCGTTCTTGACCTGCCGGGTCCGCAGGTCCTGGATGTCGTTGTTGTCGGTTGGTCCCTCGACGCCGCAGTTCCAGCTGCGGTTGTCGTCGGAGCCGTCGCGGTTCCCCTCGCCGTTGGCCTCGTTGTGCTTGGCGTTGTAGCTGACGAGGTCGTGCAGCGTGAACCCGTCGTGGCAGGTGACGAAGTTGATGCTGTTGCTCGGCTTCTCCCGCTCGGGTCCGAAGAGATCCTGGCTGCCGGCGATACGGGTGGCCACGGCGCCGATGATGCCGGGCTCGCCCCGGAGGAACTTGCGGATGTCGTCGCGGTAGGGGCCGTTCCACTCGCACCACCGTTCGCCCGGGAAACGGCCCACCTGATAGAGGCCGCCGGCGTCCCATGCCTCGGCGATCACCTTCGTCTCGGACAGGATCCGCGACAACTCGATGTTCCACAGGACCGGGGGCACCTCCATCGGCGCGCCGCCAGGACCCCGCGAAAGGACCGACCCGAGGTCGAACCGGAAACCATCGACGTGGCACTCGGTGACCCAGTACTCGAGCGACTCGATGATGTACTTCGTGACGACCGGGTGGTTGGCGTTGAAGGTGTTCCCGCAGCCCGAGTAGTCCATGTAGTACCGCCGGTCGCGGGGGACGAGGTGGTAGTAGGCCTCATTGGCCTGGCCCCGGAAGCTGATGGCGGGGCCGTTCTCGTTGCCCTCGCTGCTGTGGTTGT
>JANMRJ010000490.1:0-5075 GCA_031370985.1 Acidimicrobiales bacterium | reverse complement strand
GTTGCGTCGCTGGCGTCGCGTCAGTTCGCGCAAGACCGATGCGTCGATATCGATCGTCGTGCGGGGCATGCATCTGATGTTACCAAGAGGCGCATCAGATGCGGACACCTCTGCGGAAGGGCTGACCACCTCCAACTCGTCGAACCGCCGGCCGTCCTGGAGATCCTCGGTCAGCAGGGTCAGTGCCCCTGAGCGGCGCGCCGAGACGATGATGAGCGCGTCCCAGAACGACAACAACTGATGCCGCTCCTCCAGTGCTGACGCAGCACGTTGATGTCACGAACGTCGGCTCACCGGTCATGGAGGGCGCTCCGATCGGGAAGGCCGATCCCGCTGAGGTGGAACCCCTCGTCAAGGTGGGCCAGCGCGGCGGTCCTCGTGCGGTCCTCGCCCGCCCGTAGGCGTCGTCCTCGCCGACGAGCCGCTGGATGCATCAATCTTACGTGCAGCACGTGACTCACGTGGAGTGCGTGTCTCATCTACCGATGCTCGGGTGGAACGAGCTCGTCGGGAGTGATCACTCTGACGAATCGCGCCGCGCCACGGCGCAGGCGCTCGTCTCTGGACATGAGGTCGACGTGCAACGCGCGGGCCAGAGCCACGTACTCAGCGTCGTAGGTCTTTGCCCAGCCGAGCGCCCTCGCGACCTCACGGGCATCCCGGTACAGGTCGTCGTCCGTGCGCCGGTCGATGGGTGAAGCGAGCAGGCCATCGAACGCCGCCTGCGCCAGGGCAGGCGACAACTCGCCTCGCCACCTCATCTCGTTCAACACCGAGGTCACCTCGGACCAGAGAAGCGCGGGTGACACCAGGTCGAAGGTGGCGAACGGCTCGATGCCCTCCTGTGACGCCAGGAGGTACAGCGCGGCGCTGGCGTCGATGACCAGCGACTGCTGGCTGGACCGGCCTACCGGGCCGGTCACCGGCCAGAACGAGACCGATGCAACGCGGCGAGGAAGTTGGGCATCGGCTCTCCCGTCACTGTCGTGGCGTCATGCCTGGATGGTAGGAGTCCCGGAGTGCCCACGACCTCGTCGAGAGCCTCCTCGTCGACCAGGTACTGGGTTCCGACGCGTGCTGCCGGCAGCTTCCCCTCCCGGATCCATCGCCGGATCGTCTCTGGGTTGCGACCGACTCGTTTCGCGGCCTCGGGTACCGTCAGCACGGTTGTAGCATGCTACAACACCCACCCGATCAGACGTTGGCGGGGAGGAGCCGGGCGACGTTCTCGAAGAAGAGGAACAGGGCGACGAGGAAGAGCGGGGTGCCGAGGATGTAGGTCGTCCAACGCCGGCCCGACCACCGTCCGATGGCCCAGGCCGACAGCCAGATGCTGGAGGCGAGGATGCCCCAGGCGATGGCCGGGCGGTTCTCGGCGCCAGCGCCGGAGAGCCCCGGGCGGTCGAGGCCGACCGCCAGCTCGGTCGATCGGGGCGGCGCGGTCGTGGGCATCGTGGTGACTGGTGGCGCTATCGGAGCGCCCATGAGCTGGGCGACCACGATGAGGCGCTCGGCGGCGCTGTACTTGGGGTGACAGGTGGTGAGGGTCAGGCGGGTGTCGGGGGTGTTGTCGAGCACCTCGATCGTCTCGGGCGTCACGACCTTCTTCTCCATGACCAGGTAGCGGAACGTCCCGGCCTTGGTCGTGATGGTGATCTCGTCGCCGTTGACCAGCTCGTCGAGCCGGAGGAAGGGGTGGCCATAGGTGGTGCGGTGCCCGGCGAAGGCGGCGTTGCCTGTCTCGCCCGGCATCTTGGTGTCGGGGTAGTGGCCGACGCCCTTCTTGAGTTCCTCGACGCCTACGCCCTCGACGACCACCTCGTCGAGGCCGATCTTGGGGATGTTGATGACGGCGGCGGCGTCGCCCTCCGCGAGGGGTGGCGGCCTTGTGGTCGTGGTCGGCGCGTTCGGCGTGGTGGGAACGGTGTCGGCGACGGCCGGCGCGGCCAGCTGCTTGGCGAAGGAGTTGCGGAGGTTCTTCTGCTCGCGGTCGTGCGTCAGCCCCGTTCCCCAGAGCTGGAAGACGACGAAGAGGAGGACGAGCACGCCCACCGAGATGAGCGATTTGCCAATTCCCCGGACGATGCGCCGGATCACAGCGGCCGAGGCTACCGCCTGCCTGCTTGGACCGAGGTTCATCCCCACCGGTACCCTGGTGGGGGTTTCCATGCCGCTTGCCGTCCGCCTTCGTTCTGCAGTGTCGCTGCTCGGCCGTTTTCCGGCCCTGGCGGGAATCGACCTCGACGTGGCCGCTGGCGAGATCGTGCTGGTCCAGGGCTCGAACGGCGCCGGCAAGACCACGCTGCTGCGGGCCTGCGCCGGCCTGGCGTCGTTCGTGTCGGGTGAGGCCGAGGTGCTCGGCCACGACCTGCGCCAGGACCGCAAGGCCGTTCGCCGGCGCATCGGCCTCCTCGGCCACGCCACCTTCCTCTACGACGACCTCACGGTCGTCGACAACCTGACGTTCGCGGCGCGCGCGGCCGGCGCCGACCCTTCGTCGGCCGCCGAGGCCATGGCCCGGATGGGCCTCGATGGTCGGCTACGCGATGTCGCGGCCGGCAAGCTCTCCGCCGGTCAGCGCCGGCGGGTCGCCCTTGCCGCCGTCGTATCCCGGCGCCCTGACCTGTGGCTGCTCGATGAGCCCCACGCCGGCCTCGACGCGGCGGGCCGCAACCTCCTCGACGAGATTGTGCGCGACGCGGCTGCGGCCGGCGCCACCGTCCTGCTCGCCTCTCACGAGCTCGACCGCGCCGCCGCCCTCGCCACCCGCACTGTCACCATGGCCGGCGGCCAGATCGTCGGCGGCCTCCTCGCCTCGGCGGACGACCGAGACCCTGCGCTCACGGCGCCGGGCGGGGGAGGGCCCCCGCCTCGGCGAGGAGCCGGGGATGGGGCCCCGGCGGGGAAGGCAAGCAATGTGGCGTGACGCCGTCCTCGTGGCCGGCAAAGACCTGCGCATCGAGGCCCGCTCCCGCGTCGGTGTGAACCAGGTCGTCCCGTTCGCCCTGCTGGTGCTCATCGTGTTCGCTTTCGTCCTCGACTCCGACCGCGACACGCTCACCTCGGTGGGCCCCGGCTTGTTCTGGGTCACCGTGATGTTCTCGGCGTTGCTGGCCATCCAGCGCTCGTTCGTCATCGAGTCCGACGACGACGCGCGCGACGCCCTCCGGCTTTCCGGGCTCGACGGCGCCGGCATCTTCCTGGGCAAGGCCGGGGCGGTGGCCGCCCAGCTCGCCGTCCTGGAAGTCGTGCTAGCCCTCGGTGTGGTCGTGCTCTACGACGTCCGCCTGCACGGCGCGGTGATGCTCCTGCTGACCTGCCTGGCCGCCACCGTGGGCGTTGCCGCCGCGGGCACCGTCTACGGGATCATCGCCGCCGGCCTGCGGGTGCGCGACACATTGTTGCCCCTGCTGGTCCTACCGGTGCTCGCCCCCGTACTCTTGGCCGCGGCCCGGGCCTGCGAAGCAGCCCTCGCCGGCACCCCGGCCGAAGGTTGGCCGTGGGTGCGCCTGCTGTTCGTCTTCGCCATCATCTACGTCACGTTCGGGGTCGTCGCCTTCGGCCCGCTTCTGGAGGACGCTTGATCACTACCACCCCCAATTTCAGGAGCTCGCCCGCCGTCCGAGTCCTCGGTTGGCTGTCCGCCCTCACCCTGGGCGTTACCGCGGTGATGGCCCTGGTGATCACCCCGGGCGATGTCAACATGGGCGACTCCGTCCGCCTCCTCTACCTCCACGTGCCCACGGCCTGGCTGGCCATGTACGTGTCCTTCGGCGTCACCACCCTGGCCAGCGCCCTCTACCTGTGGAAGCGGACCCGCTCCCGGTTCTGGGACCTCACCGCCGGCGCCTCGGCCGAGATCGGCGTGCTGTTCCTGGGCCTGACTCTGCTGATCGGCTCCATCTGGGGCCGGATTACCTGGGGGGTGTGGTGGACCTGGGACGCCCGCCTGACCACCACCGCCGTGCTCTTCGTCCTCTACCTCGGTTACCTGGCCGTCCGGAAGGTGCCGTCGTCGCCGGAGGTGCAGTCCCGCCGGGCCGCCATCGTGGCCATCGCCGCCTTCCTCGACGTGCCGATCGTCCACCAGTCGGTGGTGTGGTGGCGCACCCTGCACCAGAACGCCACCTTCCTCGACGAGCGGCGCGTACTCGACCCCCAGATCCACGGGTCGATGGCCTGGACGCTGCTCCTCGGCGTGATCGCCTTCACCCTCCTCTACTGCTGGCTACTGGCTCACCGGTTCCGTCTGGCCTGGCTCGAGGACCGCCTGGCCGACCGGGCCATGCAGGTCGCCATCGAGGAACGCCGCGCCGAGGCTCAGGTGGCGCAGTGAACGACGCGGGCTACATCTTCGCCGGCTACTTCGCCACCTTCGCCATCCTCGCCGGCTACGCCGGCTGGGTGATCCGTCGCAAGCGCGCGCTCAGTCGCCTCCTACGGCCGGAAGACGGCGCATGACCGGCCCGGGAGGCCGGTCCGAAGAGCACTCACGGGGACGCTCTCGAAGGGGAGTGGACCAGTGATCGACACCAAGCGCCGGCTGTGGCTGGCCGGGATCGTGGTCATCGGCGCACTGGGCTTCCTGGTGTTCCAGGGCCTGGGCAACGCCACGCTCTACTTCCGCACCGCGGACGAGGCCGTCGCCCAGCGGACCGAGCTGGGGGAACGGCGGTTCCGCATCGAGGGTGACGTGGTCGCCGGCAGCGTCCGCCAGACCGGCAACGACGTGACGTTCACCCTGACCAAGAACAGCGTCGAGGTGCCGGTGACCCACAAGGGCGACCCGCCCGAGCTGTTCCGCCCCGGCATCCCCGTGGTCCTCGAGGGCCGCTTCCAGGGCGACCACTTCTCTAGCGACCGCATCCTGGTCAAGCACTCGGAGACCTACGTGGCCGAGAACCCGGATCGGGTCCAGACCACCGCACCATGAGTGCAGTCCTGGGTACTGCGGCCGTCGCCCTCGGCCTTGCCGCCGCCCTTCTCGGCATGGCGACGCTGGTCATCGGCCTCCGCAAGGACAACCCCGGCATGCTGCGCGCCGGTCAACGGTATGTCTGGCTCGTCCTCGCCGC
>JANMRJ010000479.1:0-2162 GCA_031370985.1 Acidimicrobiales bacterium | reverse complement strand
TCGGCGAGGAGAGCGGCGGTCACGAGGAATGGGCCCGCCAGGAGTGCCACGGCTGTTCAGTCTAGGGCCGCGTGCCGGGCCCTAGGGCACGCGGGTCGAGAGGGTGAACGTGGTCTCCGACACCCTGACCTCGATCTGGCCGGCGGTCCCGGCGGCCGCGGACGCCTCGATCGCTGGGCTGGTGCCCTTGAACACCGCCGAGGCGCCGGCGGCGATGGAGGGCTGGCGGGGGCTGGAGGTGCACATGCCGGCGGGGTCTCGGAGCATGACCTGGCCCGGCTTGATGCCGGCGGCGCCGGCCAGCTCGACCCGCACCGGCGGGAAGGGGACGGCCCTGTCGGTGGCCACGTTGGCCACGGTGAGGGTCACCGGCAGGTAGGCCTGGCCGGCGGTCGCCGCGCCGGGGCAGTCGGTGGCGCCGGTCGGCGACGGGGCGCCGACGACCACGGCGACCCTGTACCTGGAGCCGTCGGTGGTGGTGAGGTCCATGGACTGGCCGGCGGTGCCCGTTGTGGTCGCCGGGCCGGACGCCGGGCCGGATGTCTCGACGACGGGGCTGTCGCCGCAGGCTCCCAGCAGCGCGCTGGCGACAAGGCCGGCGACCAGTGCGGCCCGGAGCGGTGACGCGGAGAGCGATCGGATGACCGGAGCGTAACGCCCGGCCCCCCGCCGCGCCCGGGACGGTCGCGCACGAGCCAGGGCGCTCCGCACATGACTGGGCGCTCCGCACATGACTGGGGGCGCCGCACATGACTGGGGGCGCCGGTGCTCTCCGGTAGCCCAGGTACCGCCGCGGTACGCCAGCGACGCTACCGGAAACGGCCAGCCTCAACGGCCTTGCTAGCTACTGAGCGCTAGCTAGTTGCCGATCTGCTGGGCCAGGTAGTGGGCTTCACCGACCTGGCGGATCAGCTCGAGCTGGGTCTCCAACCAGTCGGCGTGCTCCTCCTCGCCGGCGAGGATGGTCTCAGCCACCTCCCGGCTGCCGTTGTCGCCCACCTCGACGCAGAGGGCGATGCCCTTGTTGAGGCGGTCGATGGCCTCGGTCTCCACCTGGAGGGCCAGCGCCAGCTTCTCGGGCACCGTCTCGCCGACCCGGACGCTCCCGAGGCGCTGGAGGTTGGGCACGCCGTCCAGGTAGAGGATGCGGTCGATCAGCTTCTCGGCGTCGCCCATCTCGTCGATCGAGTCGGCCCGCACCTTGGCAGCCAGCCGCTGGTAGCCCCAGTTGGCCATCATCTTGGCATCGACGAAGTACTGGTTGATGGCGGTGAGCTCCGCCGTCAACACGTCGTTCAGGAACTCGAGAACGGCCTCATTGCCTTGCATGCGTCACTCCATAAATGGGAAGGCCGGGTGGGCTGGGAAGGCCGGGTGCACCCGGCCGTCAGGCAGCGACGTGGTCGGCGGTCGGGCGGGGCTGGTCGGTCAGACCGTAGTGGGCCAGGAGGGCCCGAACCGCAGGGATGCACCCGCCGCACGCCCCGCCGGCGCCACAGCGCCGGCTTACCGTCTCGGAGTCACAGGCGCCGGCCTCAATGGCCTCGCAGATGTTGCGGTCGGTGACGGCCCGGCAGTGGCAGACGTACATCGGTGGCGCTAGCCCGTGGCCGACAACGTCTGGGTTGCGCCGTCGGCGGAGCGCACGACGGTGGGGATGCCGCGGCCAGCCAGGGCCAGCGCGGTACCGAGCGAAACCGGCCGGACGCTCGGGAAACGGTGCCCGACGCCGTGCACCTCACAGCGGGCGCCGTGCTCATTGACGAGGATCCGCACCCAGCTCACCCGGCGCATCCCAGTCTCCGCCGGGAAGTCTGCGAGCGGCCTCGACAGGGCCTTTGGGGACGGGGCCTTTGGAGAACCAATCACAAGTCATAAGGTAGTCCTAAGGAAGCGTTCCGACAAGTAGATGTTGCCGGACGCGACACGACGGCCGGCGGTGAGAAGGAAACCGCGGACCGTCGTGGTCGAGACGCTGACCCGGTCGCGCCCAAGGGCAGGGCGCCACCGGGATGGTGGGCGGTCTAGGACTCCTGCGGCCGGCGGGCGCCGACGAGGTAGAGCGCAGCACCCAGGGCCAGGGCGACCAGGCCGGCGAGGGCCAGGGGCCCGCTGGAGGAGCCGGTGAGGGCCAGGCGAGCGGCCGTCGGCGTGGCCGGCGG
>JANMRJ010000466.1:0-2466 GCA_031370985.1 Acidimicrobiales bacterium | reverse complement strand
GCGCCGGCGGGCGGCGCCGGCGGCGTCGCGGGACAGGTCGGTGAGGCGCCGGTGGGCGTCGCGCAGCTCGGCCCCACCCGACGCCCGGATGCGGTGCGCCGCGGTGGCGAGGTGGTCGACCCGGGTGTCGAGGCACCGGGCCGCGCCCCGGGCGAGATCGGCGGACGCATGTGCGTGGGCCTGCTCGTGCAGGGCCAGTCGGTTCCTGGTGAGGGCAGACACCGACCGCCACTGGCTGTCGACCTGGGCCGCGGAGGTGGCCAGCCGGGCGTCGACCAGGCGGGCGATCCGGGTCACCGCCGCGGCCAGATCGTCCCAGGCGCCGGCCACCGCCGCGACCACGGCTTGGCCCACCGCCGTCGGCGTGGCGAAGGACCGGTGGGCCACCTCGTCGGCCACCGACCGGTCGCCGGTGTGCCCGATGCCGGTCCAGACCGGCACGGCGGCGATGGCGATGGCCTTGGCCACCGTGGGCTGGTCGAACACGTCGAGCGACGCCTTGGCACCTCCACCGCGCACAATGACGGCGAGGTCGATGTCGGCCGGGCCGAAGGTGGCGAGCGCGGCCCGGAGCGCACCCGGAGCGGTCGGCCCCTCGACGGGGACGGAACGGAGGGTGACGTGAAAGGCGAACCCGCTGCTCGCCAACTCGCGCACCAGGTCGCCATGCCCGTCGCTGCCGGCGCTGGCCACGATCCCGATACGTAGTGGCAGCGGCGGCATGGCCAGCCGGCGGTTGGCGTCGAAGAGGTCGTCGGCGACGAGCCGGCGGACGAGCGCTTGGCGGTCCCGCAGCCGGTCGCCCACCAAGGCGGCGACATCGATATCCTCCACGGTGAGGGTGAGCCGTCCCCCGTCCCGGATGGCCAGGCTGCCGAACAACCGCACCCGCTGCCCGGGCCGGATCGCCACGCTTGCCTCGGAAAGCTTCCGCTCAAGCCGCGGCCATCTGGTCGGGGAGCAGTAGGCGGCCAGCTGGGCGTCGCGGCCATCACCGCCGCCGCCGGGTTCCATGAGCTCGATGTACCGGTGACCTCGGCGCTCGTTGAGGCTGGTCAACTCACCCTCGGTCCAGACCGGGCCCCGGAAGTCGAGCGCCACCGCCCGACTGGCCCGCCGGTTCAGCTCGCCGATGGCCCAGACGCGGGGTTCGTCTCCGGGCCCAGGTGCCATCGCGGCCGAGGCTACGTGGCTACGCGGCCGACGTGCGCCGGCTGCACGCGCTGGTCAACTCGCTCCACAGGCTGAACCGCACCTCGGCGGCGGCGGCGCCGTGCAGGTCGTTCACGGCCAGGATGCCGGCGATCAGGTCGTCGACCACGTCGTCCCACAGGCGGCCCTTCACCCGCACGGAGACGAGGGCGCTCCCGTCGGGATAGCGGCGAATGGTCCGGTTGCAGCCGGTCTGGCGGGGCGGGGTGCGGAACCCGGGGGCGTTGAGACCGCGGGCGTGTGCGGCCCCGGCCAGCCAGCGGGCCGTCCCGGCGAAGTCGTGGCCGGCGTCGGTGCTTCCCATGTGCCCATGATCCCAGGAGGGTGGGACATTCTCCGCCCGCCCGCAGCGGGGTCAGCGGGTGGCCACGGTGAGCGTCATACCCTCGGCGGCGATGACCTCCTCGGTGGCCCCCCAGGTCGTCGTCCGGGCTTTCGCCACCAGGTCATCGAGGTCGTCGTCGGTCCGCCACGGGTCGTGGTGGAACAGGCACAGCCGTCGCGCTCCCGATTCGGCCGCCACCCGGACGGCGTAGTCGATCGTGCAGTGGCCCGAGTCGGCCTTGGGCGGGAACTCCCGGGGCGTGTACTGGGCTTCGTGGATGAGCAGATCGACGCCGGCGCAGAGCTCCAGGACGGCGTCGTCGACATGGTCGAGGCCCGGCGGGGCTTGGTGGTCGCTCACGTACGTCACTGGATGGCCTTGCGGATACGGCGGTACTTGGCCAGCACCATGGTGCTGATGTCGAACACGCGATCGGCGAGCCGGTCGAGGTTCTCGGTGTTGACCGGTAGCCCGTTGAGCACGGCCACGACGTTCACGGTGATCATGAGAACGACAAGCCGGCGTCAGGGGTACCAATGAACGCCGTCCACGCCCGCTCCGCTCCCTCCCCTCAGGACTCGTCGCCGAGGATATCCCGCGGCGGCGGCGAGTGGTGAGCCCCGGGGTCGCTCAAACCGGCGGCCAGCTCGACCTGAGGCGCCGGGCGTGCCCGGTGGCTCCGATCGACGCGAAGAGCCGCTGCGCGTCGGCTAGCACCTGCGCCTCCTCGAAGAGCCGCTGTGGGTGCGGCGGCCCTGGTCGAGGGTCCGCTCGCAGGCGGCGATGGCTTCCGGCGCTTGGCCCCCGGCCGGTTGGCGATGGCCAGGGTCCGCAGGGCCAGGACCAGCCCGCTCACGTTGCCGCTGTCCTCGGCGATCCGCACGGCCTCGGCCGCGGGCTGATATCCCTAGCCTGTCGCGGTCACGCCC
>JANMRJ010000439.1:0-6583 GCA_031370985.1 Acidimicrobiales bacterium | reverse complement strand
GTGTCGATCGAGTAGATCTCGCTGCGGGACTTCGAGCGGTCGAAGCGGTAGGTGCCGTCGGCCTCCCAGCGCGGCCCCCACTTCTCCTCGAGGCCGTCGAGGGATGGTTTTTCGGGGACTCGTTTTTCAGGGACCTCGAGTGCCGGCACGGGGTTACGGTAACCCGGTGATCCGCCTCCACGACACTGCATTGGGCCGGCCGGCCGACCTTGCGCTCCGCGATGCCGGGAAGGTCTCCATGTACGTGTGCGGGCCGACGGTCTACGGGCTGCCCCACATCGGCCACGGGCGCATGGCTCTGGTGTGGGACGTGGCCCGCCGGTATTTCGAGTGGAGCGGCCTCGACGTGCGGTTCGTGTCGAACATCACCGACATCGACGACAAGATCATCGCCAGGGCCAACGAGGAGGGTCGGTCGGCGGCCGACGTGGCCGTCCAGTACGAGGCGGCCTGGTACGCGGCCATGGACGGCCTCGGCGTGAAGCGCCCGACTGTCGCCCCCCACGCCACCGCCTACGTGGACCAGATGGTCTCCCTGATCGCCGGCCTCCTCGCCGCGGGTAAGGCGTACCCGACCTCCGACGGCGTCTACCTCGCTGTCGACACGGTGCCGGGCTACGGCCTGCTGGCCCGCCAGTCCCTCGACAGCCTGCGCTCCGGCGCCCGGGTCGACGTGGTCGAGGAGAAGCGGTCGCCGCTGGACTTCGCCCTCTGGAAGGCGGCCAAGCCGGGCGAGCCGGCGTGGGACGCGCCCTGGGGCGGAGGCCGGCCCGGGTGGCACACGGAGTGCGTGGTGATGTCGCTGGACCTGCTCGGCGAGGGGTTCGACCTCCACGCCGGCGGTATTGACCTGGCCTTCCCCCACCACGAGAACGAGCGGGCCCAGGCCGTCGCCGCCGGTTGCGAGTTCGCCCGCCGCTGGGTCCATAACGGCCACGTCCAGATGGCCGGGGAGAAGATGGCGAAGTCGCTGGGCAACTTCACCACGCTCACCGACATGCTCGAGACCGTCGATGCTCGGGCCTACCGGCTCGTCGTCCTCCAATCGCACTACCGGGCGCCGGTGGAGGTGACCGGGACCACGCTCGACGTGGCCACCCGGACCCTGAGCGGTCTCGACGCCTTCGCCCGCCGGGCTGCCGGCCTGCCGGCTGTGGCGCCCGACCCGCACGCACTCGATCGGTTCCGTGCGGCCATGGACGACGACCTCGACACGCCCCGCGCCGTGGCCGAGATCTGGAACCTCATGAAGGCGGCCAACACCGCCCTGGATGCCGGCGACACCGCTGGCGCCGCGCCGCTCGCCGCCGCGGTCCGCGAGCTGGCCGGCGCGGTGGGGCTGGCGTCGGCGGCGGGCGGGGACGAGATCCCGACCGAGATCGCCGCGCTGGTGGCCGCCCGCGACGAGGCCCGTGCTGGGCGCGACTTTGCCGGCGCCGATGTCCTCCGGGACCGCCTGGTTGCGCTCGGCTGGCTCGTGGAGGACACGCCGGGCGGCACCCGTGTCCGACGACCGTGACGGTGGGTGCCGGCGCAGTCCACCGGGCCTCACGGTCATGCGAGTGAGCATTTGTGTACCGCAGCGGTACACAAATGCTCACTCGATCGCCGGCGGGTGGCCAGCCGGCTGGGCTGGAGTCCGGATCACGTCGAAACGTGGAGCCGGCGCGTGGAGAGCGATGGGCGACGCGATCAGGGGATCGACTGGCGGGTGCGGACGTATTCGGCGAAGAGGGGCACGACGAACGCGAAGCCGTCTGTCGTTCGCTGGAGGATGCGGAGGCGTTCGAGGGCCAGGAGTCCGCCTCGTCGTCGAGGTAGACGGGTACGACGCGGTAGCGCTCCGGGTCCCCTCGGAAGAGGGCGATGGCCTGGGCGATCTCCTCGCCTTGATAGAAGGCCAGATCAGTGGCCTTCGACACCAGGACAACCGTCACCCGGGCTTCGCGTAAGCCGGCGGCGATCTTGGCGGCCCACAGGTCGCCGGGCAGGACGGCGATGTGGTCGAGGAAGACGCTGGCGCCTCCCTGAACGAGGCGCTCGTGCAGTTCGTCCGCCGCCGCCCGCTCCCGGCTCGGGTAGGCGATGAACACCTGCCAGCCGGCGCCGCCCATTGGCTGGGAACCGTAGTTGGTGGAGTGGAAGACACCTAGAGACACGGCGAGGCTCGACTGGTAACTTCCCGCGCGGGGAATTCGCTTTTGCACGGCATCACCGCACGGTTGGGCAGTCCCCCGGGGTGCAAGTCCAACGCGAGAAGGGGGATCGCCACCGTGGCGACCGGGACCGTCAAGTGGTTTAACGCTGACAAGGGGTACGGGTTCATCCAGCAGGAGGACGGGGGCGACGTCTTCGTCCACTTCAGCGCCATCCAGAAGCCGGGCTACCGCAGCCTCGAGGAAGGCGAGCCAGTCGAGTTCGATGTGCAGACCGGGCCGAAGGGGCTGCAGGCCGCCAACGTCCGGCCCAAGGAGTAGCGGCCCCGCACGACGACAGCGTAACCCGCTCCCTTCGGGGCCGGCAGGTGGGGAAGGTGAAAAGCGACGAGGGCCGTGGCCCCAGGCGGACGCGGGCCCGACGGTCGCCGTGGCGTCACCCGGTGCGGCGACGGCGGTCGGTACGCTGTCGCCGGTGGATGCATGGCGATGAGCGCACCGGTGGATGAGGCCAGCGAGGCACCGCCCCAACCGCCGGCGGCGACGGCTGGCGGTGACCGCCTGGAGGCCCTTGAGCAGCAGGTCCGCCAGCTGACGAGCCGGATGGCCGGATGGGTCGAGGCCCAACTGGTCCAGGCCCTTGACGACCGGCGCAAGGACATGTTGGCGCTCCGGTCGGAGCTACAGACCGTCGTCAACGAGCAGCTGGCCGTCGTGGGAGAGCAGCTGCGGGCCGAGCTGCGGACGTTCGGGGACGAGCAGGCGAAGGCCCTGGCTGCCGTCCGGGCAGAGGTGGGGGATGGCCCAGCCCGCGTCGAGGGCTTCGAACAGCGGGTCAAGGCGGCCATGGTCCGGTTGACGGAAGCGGTCGAGGCCCGGCTGGCCGAGACCGCCGGCACCCGGGACGCGGCCCTCGAATCGGTGCGCGCCGAGCTGGCTCGCCGGCTCGACATCCTGGGTCGCGAGGCCGACGTGGCGACGGCGGTCGTCGGCGCCGTGCAGCTGTCGGTGGCTGAATCGGCTGAGCGCACCGCGACGCTGGACCGCCAGGTCCAATCGGCGGTCGGCCGTCTGGGCGACTCCTTCGAGGTTCGCCTGGTCCAGCTCTCGGCGGCGCACGCCGGCGACGTTTCCACCCTGCGGCACGAGTGGACGGCGACGGCCACCACCCTGGGTGCGCGCCTGGGCGAGGTCGCCCTGCGGGCCGGCGTGGTCAGCGACGATCTCGTCGCGCTGCGGGTCGAGGCCGGCGCCGCGGCCACCCGGGCCGGCGAGCTCGAGCAGCGGATCAAGGCCGCGGTGAGCCGCCTCGCCGAATCCGTGGAGGGTCGGCTCAGTGAGCTGGTGAGGGCGCAGGCGGCCGAGGTCGAGGCGGCAGGAGCCGCGCTCCGAGGCGCGCTCGCCACCCAGGCCGCCGAGCTGCGGGCCGAGCTCGACACCGCCACGTCGGCCATGCGGTCCCGCTTCGTCCATGCGCACGAGCGCCTCGACGCGGTCGAGCGTCAGCAACGCGAAGGCAGCGACCGGGCCAACGAAGGGGTCGAGGCCAGGCTGGCCGAAGTCGTCGAGCGCCGGCGGGCCGAGTTCGACGAGCTGCGGCGGGAGCTGGGGGACTCGGTGGCGAGCCAGCTCCTCGCCGGCCGGACCGACATCGGCACGGTCGCCTCCGGTCACGTCCGGTCCGCTCTCGACGCCCACCTCGCCGAGACCCGGGAGGAGGTGACGCTGGCGCTCGGGCAGTCCCGCACCGACCTCGCCGCCGGCGCCGCTCAACTCGAGGCGCTGGTGGTGTCGGTCGAGCGCACGGTGCAGGAGGCCGAGGCAATGGCCTCTCACCTCGCCGGCGCCGATGCCGCTCGGGCCGATGCTGCCGATGCGGCCGTCGCCTCGCTCGGCCGGAAGGTGGCGAAGGCCCAGGTCCACACGGAGCAGAAGCTGGCGGGGGTCGTCGAGCAGGTCGGCGTCCTGGTCAAGGCGGCGGCGAATGAGGCCGGCGCCCTGGCCCCGTTGCGCAGCGATGTCGGGCAGCTCCAGGCCCAGCTCGCCGAGCTGGCGGAGCTGGTCGCCGAGCTCCGTCCGAGGCGCAAGGCGCCGGCCAGGAAGGCTGCGCCGGCCAAGAAGGCTGCGCCGGCCAGGAAGGCTGCCGCCCCGGTGAAGAAAGTGCCGGCCACCCGCCGGCGAGTGAGCAGTTGACCAGGTATATCCGGTCAACTGCTCACTCGATCAGTAGACGATGACCGTGCGGGAACCCTCGCCCGCCTTCAATGCCTCCAGCGCCTGGTTGACCTCCGACAGATCGATGCGCCGCGACACCAGCTCGTCGAGCAGGAGCCGGCCCTCGCGGTAGAACCCGACCAGCCGGGGCACGTCGCGACAGATGTCGGAGGACCCGTACCAGCAGCCCTTGACCGTCCGCTCCTGGAGGACGAGCCCCAGCATGGCCGGCAGCGTCACCATGATGTCGAGCCGGGGGATGCCGACGAGCACCGCCTGCCCGCCCCGGCGGGTCATATCGATGGCCTGGGCGATCGTCGAGCCCTGGCCGAGGGCCTCGAAGACGACATCAGCGCCGCGCTGGCCGGTGAGGTCGCGCACCGCGTTGGACGGCTCGGCGACGGTCGCATCGATGGAATGGGTGGCGCCGAAGGTCTCGGCAACGGCCAGCTTCGCCGGGTGCACATCAATGGCCACGATGACTTCGGCGCCGGCGATACGGGCGCCCTGGATGATGTTGAGCCCGACGCCGCCGCAGCCCAGGACGGCGACCGTGTCGCCCGGACGGATGGTTGCCGTATTCAGGGCCGCGCCCACGCCGGTGAGCACCGCGCAGCCCAGGAGGGCGGCCACGTCGAGGGGGAGGTCGTGGGGCACCTTCACTGCCGAGGTGGCCGGGATCACCGTCTCCTCGGAGAACGTGCCGGCGCCGGTCATCTGGAAGAGCGGGGCGCCGTCGAGGCTGAGCCTGCTCGTGCCGTCAAGCAGCCCGCCGGTGAGCAGCACGGCATCAGCGGTCTGGCACAGATGGGGCTGGCCCCGCCGGCAGAAGAAGCACTGCCCGCACTGCGGCACCCAGGAGACGACGATGTGGTCGCCCGGCGACAGGTCCGTGACTCCCTCGCCGACCTCCTCGACGACCGCCGAGGCCTCGTGGCCGAGGACGACGGGCATCGGGACGGGCAGGGTGCCGTCCTGCATCGACAGGTCGGAGCGGCACACGCCGCAGGCCGCCACCCGGATGCGGATCTCGCCGGCCCGGGGCGCCTCGACCACGACATCATCACGGATGACGAGCGGCTGGTTGAGCCCTCCCAAGACGGCGGCCCTAGTGCCCATCAGGTTCCCCCCGGTCGGCCTTGTCGGCGGCCCGCACGCCGTAGGAAATCACGATTGCCGGCGCCAGCAGCGCCGAGCCGGCACCCAGGCACCCGATCACGATGGTGACCATGGCGGGGCGGAAGCTGGTCGCCGCGCCGGCGACGAAGGTGACGATTGCCACCAACCACAGGCTGTAGCCGACCCGCTGGCCAAGGTCGACTATCCGGCTGATCCTCGCCCGCCGGACCAGCACCGGGTCGTCCGACGGATCCGGGCGGCTGGGCACCGCCGCATGCTGGCACGCCGGCCGCCGGGGTGCGACCGAGAACTCGGAACCCCGCCCATCTCATCGGGAGAACTCGGCTATTCGAAGCCGGCCGAATATTTCTCGGCGAACGGATCTTTGACGGTGATGCCGCTGAACTTTCGCATGTCCCGATCGTTGCTCCAGATCGTCGTGACTCCGTGCTCGTACATCAGGGCCACGAGGTGGGCGTCGGGCACGACCTTGCCACGTAGGGGGACCTCGTTCGCGATCCTTCGGTAGGACGCCCAGAAGTCGTCCGTCTCTCCGCTTACGCGCACATGAGGTCGGCTGATGAGGCGGTCAACCGCAGCGATGGCGACATCGGGGTGGAGAGGGTGCTCGAAGATCGACGAATGGGTCACGAGCCGAAGGAAACCCGTGAGTGCAGGCCAGAAGAGATGCACGATCCCAGGCCCGGCGGCCACCCATTCGATCAGGGCGCGAGCTCGGTCCTGACGAGGGTTCGACGTGTGGACGGCGAACACCAGCATGTTGGTGTCGACGGTCGTCGTCACTGGTCCACGTTCCCTGCGGGAGAGCGTCCCATTGAGTCCTGTGGTGACCGGCCACCCGGGCCGGTCACCACATTCCCTCCGCGTCCAAGATGCGCCAGACGGCATCTTTGTCCTCGAGGTCGACCCGAGGACGGAGGTCCTGGGACGGCCAGTGAAGTGGGGGCAGAACCCTCACCTCGTCCTCCGCGGCGAGCGCCTGAGCCAGGAGTTCTGAAACAAGCTCACCAAGGGTCGTCCTGTTGCGTCGCTGGCGTCGCTTCAGTTCGCGCAAGACCGATGCGTCGATATCG
>JANMRJ010000412.1:0-1519 GCA_031370985.1 Acidimicrobiales bacterium | reverse complement strand
CGTTGTGTCGCGGGCGACGACGGTGCCGATGGTCCAGTGGCCGGTCAGGTGCAGCGTCACTGGGTCGCGGTAAGCGTCGCGGTCGCCGACGACTTTCCCGTCCGCGAGCACCGGAAACGCCACGCCGACGCGATCCAGCGGCCCGACACCGCGGTTCGACGTGAGAACCCATTTCCGCTTCACGTCCACGATGACGCCGGCGGTGCGGCGGTCGGTGGCGGTCGGCCGGTCGATGACCCACGTCAGTCGGCGCTCGACCTTCCACTCCCGGCGCAGGTCCTCGGCGGCCTGCTCGACCGAGTCGGCCACGACGTACACGGTGGAGCGGTCGGTGGACCGGCTCATCTTGACGTAGGCCAGCTCCCGGCCGCCACCGTCCTCCAGGGCGTGGGCCCGCTCCACGGTGGCGCCCTGGCTGCGGTGGACGGTGACGGCGAAGCCATGGGCCAGGCGGTCGGCGGCGATCTCCTCGCCCCGAAGTACGCGCTCGGCGGCGCCGTCGTCCATGCGCACCGACAGCGACCGCTTGTCGGCGCCGAGGGCGGTCACCGTGCCTGTCTCGGACGTCACCACCTTGCCGCCGGCGGCCGGGGCCAAGGTGACCACCCGGTCCCCCACTGCGTACGCCATCCCTCCGGGCGCGGTCAGCTCCTCCGTGCCCAGGCGTCCCATGCCTCTCCATCGCTCCCGGGCCAGGCGGTTGAGCTCTGCGACGTTGGCCCGTCGCCACGCGTACATGGCCGCATGGCGACCCTTGGCCGTGTCGGTCGCCCATCCGGCCACCGTGGCCTCCCAATGCGCCGGCTCGGTCCGGTAGTGCCCGGATGCAGCTTGCGCGCGCGTAGCTGGCAACAGCTTTGGCAACATCGCCGTCGCGCAGCTGCTCAAGTGCAGCGCGGGTGGCAACGTCGCGTTGACGCACGTTCTCGCTCAGGACGTGGACCGCGGCGCCGTAGCGCGACACCAGGGCCTCGAAGCCGCCGCCGGGGCCGACGGCGCCCAGCTGGCGGTGATCGCCCACCATCACCACCTTGGCGCCGGCGTCGCCTGCGGCCTGCAGCAGTCTCAGCATGTCGGTGTCGGCGGTCATGGCCGCCTCGTCGAGGATGACCACGTGGCGGTTGGTCAGGCGCAGCTGGCCGTGGTCGAGGCGCCAGGTCAGCGACGCCAGGGTGCGGGACGCCTCGATGCCCGCCGCGTTGGCCAGCGTGCGGGCGGCCTGGCCCGAGGTGGAGGTGCCGAGCACCTCGAAGCCCTCGGAGCCGAAGGCGGCGGCCACCGCGGCCAGGGCGGTGGTCTTGCCCGATCCGGCCACCCCCACCACCAGCTCGACACCCCGGCCCGAGGTGGTGATGCCCATGACCGCCGAGCGCTGGCCGAGCGTGAGGTGCTTGCCCAGGGTGGTCTCCTGCTCGGCGATGGCCGTGCGGGCCACGATGTCGAGCACGGCCGGGGCGTCGGTGCGGGTGACCTGGCGCTCGACGGCGATGGCCGCCTCGGTGGCCACCGTGGTCGCCGT
>JANMRJ010000394.1:0-7469 GCA_031370985.1 Acidimicrobiales bacterium | reverse complement strand
GGCGAACATCTCGACCCACGCCTCCTCGTCGCGCCGATAGTGGAGGTCGAGCATCCTCGCCGCCACCAGGGGATCGGACACTTCCAACACCGCAGCGCAGGCGAGAAGCGGCTCGCCTTCGCGTGTACGTAGCTCGGGCGGCCGGTACAGGGAGCCCACGTGGTCACACAGCCTCTCGGGATCTTCCGCCTCGCACAGCGCCAGCACCGCCGCCTCGGTCCCGGGGGCGACGGGGAACAGCCCGCCCACGAACTGGTGGGTCTCCCCGTCAGGCACCGCTCGGGCGCACAAGAGGGTCCCGGGGCGAACCTCGTGGCTGAAAGTGCGCTCCCGCACGTCCACCACGTCGCCTGTGCCCAGGTCGCGTGCCCGCAGGCCGGAGCCAGCGGTGACCTCGACCACCTCGTAGACGCTTCGGGACACAAGGAGCCAGCTCTGAGCCAGGAGTGCCTCGTCCTCGGGCAGCAACCGGCCCCGGTCCTCGACGAACCGGGCGAACCACCCACCTTCGGTGAGGGCGGCGTCGATCACGATCGGGTCGCCGAAGGCCTCCAGCACGCTGTCCTCGCCGGCCTTGATGGCCCGGCGGGCGGCCAGGGCCAGGACGAGTTCCCGCGCCTCGGCGCCGCCGCGCTCCAGGTAGGCGGTGGCCTTGCGGCACAGCCAGCTGACCCGGTCAGGGAGGGGAGTGGTGGGCTGCTGACCTGGATGGCAGATCTTGTACTTGCGCCCCGACCCGCACCAGCAGGCGTCGTTGCGACCGAGCTTG
This sequence comes from Acidimicrobiales bacterium, assembly GCA_031370985.1. GTDB lineage: Bacteria > Actinomycetota > Acidimicrobiia > Acidimicrobiales > AC-14 > CADCTB01. Next base: position 6,700 of record JANMRJ010000394.1, on the reverse strand, counting down.
GGACCCGGGCGCCGGGCGAACGGCTCGACCGTGGCAATCTCGGCGCGGCGCCGGCTGCCGAGGCGGTGCCACAGGGCGACGGCCTCACGCGCCCGGCCCCGATCCGAGGCGTACCAGGCACAGCGCTCGACGAGAGCACGCGAGGCGGGGTCGGCCTCTAGACCCAGGTGGAGGTGGGCTTCGGCCAGCTCCACATCGCCGGCACGCTCGGCGACGACGGCCGCCACCCAGCGGGCCACGCCGATCTGGCGTGATGTCGCCGCCGCGGCCAGCAGGGCCTCGCTGAACTGCTCGGCGCGTCCGCCGGCGGCCAGCTCGTCCAGGACCATTTCGGCCACGTCGGGGTCCCCGATCCCCGCCAGCGCCCGGCGAAGGTCGTCGGGGGAGGAATCTTCGGACTCGGCGATGTCGAGGACGTTCAATGCGGCCCGGCACTGCGCAGGGGAGTCGAGGGCGTCGTAGACCCGGCGCGTCCGCCACAATGCCCGTTGGGCCGCCCACACCCCGTCGTCGTGAGCCACATGCTCGCCCCGCAGCTCGAGGCCGGCGCCGGCGCAGAGGTCGCCGATCGGCGGCTGAGGGCGGGTGAAGGAGTCGGCAGCGATCAGCAGGAGGCCGAGGATCAGGTCCTCGCCGGCCACCGGCAGCCCAGGCTCGGCCACCACTTCGTCGTAGACGCCCCGCACCAGCTCGACCAGAGACATCGCCACGGCCGGCTCCTCGGTGAGCCCGCCGAGGGTGATCACGCTGGCGGCATCGGCCCGTACGGCCAGGAGGGAGCCTGGCTCGTACGCGCGAAGCCAGCCGGGTGGGCCGTGCCAGCCTCGGCCGGCCTCGTCCAGATCGACCGTGAGCAGCGCGGTGCCGTCGGCGAGTCGCGGCTCTTCGCGACGCATGAAGCCGGCCAGATCGAAGCCGACGGCGAGTGTGTCGATGTCGCGCTCGGCCGCGCTGAGACGGTGGGTCAGCACGATGCCGGCGGTGAGGGCGCCGATATCGACCACCAGGTCGCCGGTCAGCAGAGCGATGGGGCCGTCGTCGTCCATCAGGCGGTCGAGCACGCGGTCAACCACGATCATGGCCAGCGGGTCGGCGACAGGTCGGCCGAGGTGGGCGAGGACGCCAGCGTCGAGATCGTCGACGTGGATCGGTGATCCGCCGGCGACGATCGCCAGGGCCGCAGCCTCGATGTCGGCCGGGGAGGGCAGCGGCAGCGATGCCAGGTCGGCCTCGTAGGCGTCGGTGTCACGACCCTCGTCCTCGCCGGCGAGTGCGACGCGAGCCGTGTGGGCCAGGACCATGGTCAGCTCGCCCATGGCGAGGCTCCGGTTCATGCCCAGAGCCAGCAGGCGCCGGGCCGTGGCCCATACCGCCGGCGGGTCGTCGTTTCGGATCTGCTCGGCCACGATCGCCCGTACCGCCGATCGGGCTCGGGTCGCTGGGTCGTTGCCCTCGAGGGCCACCAGTTCGGCGACATCGTCGGGGTCGTCGAGGTCGAACCCGACGGGGACCCGCCCGAACAAGAAATCTACCTTGGCTGGATCCATGCCGGGTACGGTACGCCGCTGAGCCGTGGGCCGAGGGACCGGTGCATCCTTGCCGAAGGGCGTGTTGGTAGGTGGCTGCGGCAGTTCGGCCTCAGCTCATCCGAGCGCCTCCTCGGTCCAGTGGCCGAGGGTGCCGGGCCGGACCGGCTCGGGTTCGGTGGCGACGGCCTCCAGGCGGGGACGGTCGAGCAATGCCTTGAACGCGCCGGCAAGGGGCGCCCCCATGACCGCCGGCAGGCGGGCGCCGTCGTGGATGTCGGCCTCCACGTTGCCCCGTTCGGGGACGTGGATGGGGTTCATCAGGCGGCCGCCGGCAAACGGGCCGGTGAGCTCGGCCACCGTGGCGGCCAGTCCGGCCCGGGCGCGGGCTGACCGCGGCGCCCGGTTGATGACCGGGACGATGCGGGCCGCGTCGGTACCGAAGCCGATCAGCTCCTCGAGCACCCGGACGAGCGAGTGGACACCCTTCAGCTCGGGCAGGCCGACGGCGAAGACCAGGTCGGCCTGGGCCGCAGCGGTGCGCGACATCACGTTGCGCTCTTCAATGTCGATCGAGCCGGCTTCGTCCTCGCCCTCCAGGTCCGAGTCGATGTCGCAGACGACCACGCCCCAGGCCCGCCGAAGGGAGTCGAACGCGGCCTCGAAGGCCTGGGGCCGGATGGCCGGCCAGTGGCGCGCCCGGCGCAGTCCGAGCAGGAGGTGGTAGCGGCGCTCAGGCACGGCGAAGGCCAGCGAGCGGACATCGTCCGCGGTCGGCTGACCCGACCGATGCGCCTCGACCAGCTCCTGCACACAGGGCAGCACGTCGCCGGCATCGTGGAGGACGGCCTGCTCGGCGTGCAGGCGCAGGTCGGCCAGGAGCACCATGCCCCTGTGGCGGACATCGTCGGCCAGGGCCTGGGCCAGGGCGATCGCCGCGGTGGACACGCCGGTGCCGCCGGCGCCGGTGACGGCGGCCACCGACCCCCGCCAAGCGGCCGGCGCCGGCCGGGTTAGGAGGTCGCCGGCATCGGCCTCGCCCCGGCGCACGGGGTGGGCGCACGATGCCAGAGCGGCCACCAGCTCCTCCCGCCCGAACGACGGCGGGAGGACGCGCGCCGCGCCCAGCTCCAGCCAGTCGCGGGTGGCCCGGCCGTCGTCGACCACCAGCACGGCGCATCCGGCGCTGCGCGCCGCGGCGACCAGATCGCGATCGACGGCGGGCAGACCGGCATCGGCGACGAGGGCCGAGAACGGCCGCCCCGACGCCAGCCGGGCCCGCACCTCCTCGGCCGAGATGCACCTGACGAACTCGGCCGGGAGGGCGCCGCTGTGGGCCCAGCCGCCGACGGACCGGAACCAGGTGGAGCGGGCCGGTGCCAGGCCGAGGACGACGAAGCGCTCGGCCGCCATCAGGTGCGACCGGTGCGATAGGTGGGGGGCACGCCAATCATCGGCGGCGCCCCTGTCGCCCGCACGAGCGTCACCTTGCCGATCTGGATGGCATGGGCGAGCGCCACCGCGTCGGTGGGATCGTCGACCGCCACCGTGACTGTCGCCGGCCCGGTGTCGCCCGAGGACGATCGCTGCCGCTCGATGCCCACGAGGAGGGCCTGGCGCACGACCACCACCGTGAAGGCTTCGTTGCCGGTGCCATAGGTGGCCAGCAGGTCGACGCGCTCGCCCTGCTTGATCGCAGTGCTCACCTGGCCCCGCTCGAGGGTGAAGGACAGCTCGCGGCTGGCCGCCTCGCCCTTCCGGGTGACGACCGCGCTCGTCTGGACGAGCTCGCCGGCGGCGAGGGGGGCGAGGAGCATGGCGCCGGCAATCGGTTCGGCGCGCTCAAACGCCCGGGCCTGGAGGGCATCGGTCAGCTCCATGGGCACGAGCTGGAGGTCGGATACCTGCAAGCGGGTGCCGGCGGCCAGATCCTGGCGGGCGACGACGTAGGAGTGGTCGGGGCCACCGCCGGAGCTGCTGGTGGCCGCGAACAGGCCGATCGCTGCAGCCGCCACCAACAGCCCGCCCACGACGGCGCGGCTGCCCGGTAGCCCGCGCCGCCGGCGGACGGTGCGACCAGCGGGCCGAGCACCGTCGGCCCGGAGCTCAGGCGCACCGCGGACAAGGGTATTGCGATCGGGGGCCGTACCCACCTGCTGCGTCATGCTCGCCTCCGCCCCTCGCCCGTCCATCCAGCGCCTCGCGGCAGAGCCTATGAAAGACTGTGGAACTTCACAAGTGGGAAAGCAGATCTTTCCGTGGAAAAGCTGTAGGAACCCCTCCGTACGGTGTACGCCATGAAACTTCATGAAGAACTACAAGGGAACGTCGGTAGCGGCTACACTGCCGGCATGTCAGACCAGGACATTCGCTGGATGAGCACCGGTGAGGCCGCCCGTCGGCTGGGCGTCACCGTCCGTACCCTGTACCGCCTCATCGACGAGAGCGAGCTCCCGGCGTACAAGTTCGGGCGGGTGATCCGGCTCCAGGAGGGCGAGGTGGAGGGCTTCATCAAGGCCTCCCGCATCACCCCGGGCGACCTTGAGCACCTCTACCCCGAGGCCAAGAAGGAAACCTCCGACAGCGAGGCCAACGGCACGTAGACGGCCCGGGCGTCTCCGTCGGTCCGTACCGTCAGCACGTCGGTCCCCATCGCCCGCAGCTCGCCCACCACCGAGGCGGTGCCGGCGCGCACCGCCACCCTCGGGCGCTGGCCGGCGGCCTGGGCCAGCACGTCGCCCAAGTGCACACCGAGCGCGGCCCCGCCGGCGTCGTTGCCTGTGGTGGCCGCCCGCGACGCCGGCCCGACGCCGTCGGCGGCCACCCGCACGTCTCCCACCGCGGCCAGGGCGATCAGCGTGGGGACGCCGGCCGGCACCTCGACGACCACAAAGTCGACGCCGACCCCCGTGACCACGCCGCGGTGGCGCCGGCCGGCTGCGGTCGTGACCACCACGGTCTCTCGCCGCTCGGCCAGCGCCAGCAGCACGCCGGCCAGGCTCGCCTCCTCCTCCGCCTGTGCCCGCAGCCACCGCTCCCGCACGCGGGCGCCGGCCGCCTCCCGCGCCCGGGCGTCGGCCGCCCACCGCTCGAGGTCGCCAGTGCCTTCCATGCCGCCCAGTACAGCCGCGAGCCGGCCCGGCGCGCTCGATAGCCTGGCCGGCGTGAGTAACTGTCTTTTCTGCCGCATCGTCGCCGGCGACCTGCCGTCCGAGGAGGTCGCGTCCACGGAACGCACCTACGCCTTCCGCGACATCAAGCCGGCGCTGCCCGTCCACGTGCTCGTGGTGCCACGCGAGCACATCGTCTCGGCCGACACTCTCACCGCGGATGACGCAGGGATCCTCGCCGAGATGATGGCGACCGCACAGGGGGTCGCCCGCTCGGAAGGGCTGGCCGAGCGGGGTTACCGGCTGGTGTTCAATGTCGGCGACGACGCCCAGAACTCCGTGGCCCACCTCCACATGCACATCGTCGGCGGGCGCCCCATGGAGTGGCCGCCGGGATAGCCGCCGAAGGCAATTCCCCGAACACGCCTCGCAGCCAGGTAGCCTGGGGGCGAACGCAGCCGTGTCACCGACCCAGATCAAGATCCTCGTGCCAGGCAACCACCTCATGGTGGATCTCCTGGGCGAGCGCGACGAGTTGCTGCGCCTCGTCGAGCGGGCGTTTGGGGCCACCGAGATCCTCGTCCGGGGCAACGAGATCAGCATCAGTGGCGACCACGCCGACCAGGTCGGCCACCTCTTCGACGAGCTCGTCCTCCTGCTGCAGCGGGGCCAGCGTCTCGACCTGGCCGATGTCGGCCGCACCATCGACATGGTCAAGGCCGACGAGAACCCCTCGGAGGTGCTGGCCACCGAGGTGCTGCGCTCCTCCCGCGGCCGCACCGTCCGGCCCAAGACCAGTGGCCAACGCCGCTACGTCGACGCCATCGCCGCCAGCACCGTCACCTTCGGCATCGGCCCCGCCGGCACCGGCAAATCGTATCTGGCCGTGGCCCTGGCCGTGCAGGCCCTCCAGGCCCACACCGTCAGTCGCATCATCCTCACCCGGCCGGCGGTCGAGGCGGGGGAGCGCCTTGGGTTCCTTCCCGGCGACGTGCTGGCCAAGGTCGTCCCGTACCTACGCCCGCTCTACGACGCCCTCTACGACATGCTCGGCCCCGAGGGGGCCAAGCGGCTGTTGGAGGGCGAGACCATTGAGGTGGCGCCCCTCGCCTATATGCGGGGCCGCACGCTCAATGACAGCTTCCTCATCCTCGACGAGGCCCAGAACACCACGCCCGAGCAGATGAAGATGTTCCTGACCCGCATCGGCTTCGGCTCGAAGGCCGTTGTCACCGGCGATGTCACCCAGGTCGACCTTCAGGCTGGCCGCAGCGGGCTCCTGGGCCTCGAGAAGATCCTCACCGGCATCGACGGCCTCGCGTTCGTGCACCTTTCGTCGAAGGACGTGGTGCGCCATCGCATCGTCCAGCAGATCGTCGACGCCTACGAGCGAGCACATCCGACATCAACGGGGCAAGCCTGATGCCAGTAGAGGTTTTTGCCGCCGACGAGCAATCCGCCCAGCCGGTTGACGCCCTGCGCCTGGTCCGCCTGGCCAAGGATGTCCTGGCCGCCCAGGGTGTGAAGTCCGACTCCGAGCTGTCCCTGCTCTTCGTCGACGAGGAGGCCATGGCCGAGCTGAACAAGCGCTTCCTCGGCAAGGACGGACCCACCGACGTGCTGGCCTTCCCGATCGACGACGACGACGTGGTGGAGGGCGGCCGGTCCCCCGACTCGCTCGGTCCGGGCCCGGGGGTCGACCCCGAGACATCGGACCCGCCCAACCTGCTGGGCGACGTGGTGGTGTGCCCGGCGGTGGCCGCCCGCAACGCGCCCGACCACGCCGGCACCTACGAAGACGAGATGGCGCTACTGGTCGTGCACGGGATCCTGCACATCCTGGGTATGGACCACATCGACAACGAGGAGGCGGAGGCGATGGAAGCGCGGGAGCGGGAATTGCTGGAGCTTTTCCATACGCCATGATTCCGAACAGCCGATGAGTACAGCCGAGACGTTGATGCTGGTGGCCGTCTTCGTCCTGATTGGTGTGGCCGCCGTACTCGCCATGTCGGAGACCGCATTGACGCGGGTCAACCGGATCAAGGCCTTCACCCTCGCCGA
>JANMRJ010000326.1:0-1194 GCA_031370985.1 Acidimicrobiales bacterium | reverse complement strand
CCGACCTGACGCGCAAGACGCGGGCGTTCCGCGACGCGGCGCAGCATCTCGGCTACGACTGGCGCCTCGTGAACCTCGCCGTGACGTTCGCCAACGACGGCGACCCGACGACGATCGGCGAGCCGATCCGCGAGGCGCGCCCGAACATCCACGGCGCGACCCGCCTGACCTGCAAGCACGTCGCCGAGTGCGACCTCGGCTGCAACCAGGGCGCGAAGAACTCGCTGGACTACACGTACATCACGGCCGCCTGGCACGCCGGCACCGACGTCCGTACGCGCCACGAGGTGCGCTCCTTCGCCCCGCGCGAGGGCGGCGGCTACGAGGTCGAGTACGTGATCCACGACGCGGTGTCGGAGGGCACGAAGACCGACACGAAGGCGCTGGAGCGCCACACCATGACGTGCGACCGCCTGATCCTGTCGGCGGGCACGATGGGCACGACGTACCTGCTGCTGAAGAACCGCGCCGCGTTCCCGGGCCTGAGCACGGCGCTCGGCACGCGCTTCGGCGGCAACGGCGACCTGCTGACCTTCGCGCGCCAGTGCATGCAGGACGGCGCCGACGGCAAGAAGGTCCCGCGCGTCCTGGACTCCGCGCACGCGCCCGTCATCACGAGCGCGATCCGGATGCCCGACGAGATCGACGGCGCCGGCGCAGGGGCGGGGCCGGGTGACAGGGGCTTCTACCTCGAGGACGCCGGTCAGCCCGAGTTCGTCTCCTGGATGCTGCAACTGCTCGACGCGCCGCGCTCGGTCTTCCACGACCTGCCGAGGCTCGTGAAGCTCAGCGGCAACTTCCTCACCCACAGGGACACCGACATCGGCGGTGAGATCACCGAGTTGATCGGCGACTGCGGCGAGTCCGCCGGCTTCCTGCCGCTGCTCGGGATGGGCCGCGACGTCCCCGAGGGGATCATGTCGCTCGAGCAGGGCGGTCTGGCGATCGACTGGAAGAAGAACGGGTCGTCGAAGGCGTACTTCGAGCGCGTGCGCGACGTGTCGAGGAAGATGGCCGAACAACTCGGCGGGACGTTCCTCGACAACCCGATCTGGGCGCTCAGCCGCGTCGTCACCGTGCACGCGCTCGGCGGCTGCCCGATGGGACGCGACGACCGGGAGGGTGTCGTCGACGCCTGGGGCCGCGTCTACAACCACCCCGGCCTGCACATCGCCGACGGCTCGGTCATGCCGG
>JANMRJ010000264.1:0-2223 GCA_031370985.1 Acidimicrobiales bacterium | reverse complement strand
GACGTTCGCCGAGCTGGCGGGTGAGCGCGAACGTACGGCCTTTGGGGACGTCGGTCGTCGCCCGGCCAGCTTCTCGTACCAGAGGTCCGGGTTGACAGGGAACCGGTTCCAGTGGCCGTAGAGAGCCCGCCGCTGAAGGCGAGCCGCAGGCGTGTCGCGCATGGCGGGAGTCATGGCCCGGTCCTCGAGCTCCTGGTCGAGGACTTTGCGGCGAGCCTTGGCCACTGTCGCCTTCTCGGGATCCTCGACGGCCGCGAGCATTCTGGCATCGATGAGCGAGGTGGCTAGGCGCGCCCGGAGATCGGCCAGGTGGCTCAGCTTGGACTCCACATCCCGGCGGCCGTGCAGCGACCGGAGCCGTCCTATCAACGCAGCTTCGAGAGCGTCGAGGTCGCCTTCGAAGTCATGAACCGCCACGATCGCGAACCAACGGTCGAAATGGCACCAGTCGATGCCGGCGGTCGTGGTCCACGGCTCGGGACCGAAGATGGCGGCCGGCGCGGTGTGCCGGTCACGACCGGGTCCACCGCGTCCGGGTACGGACTGGTTCAAGGCATGCCAGCGCGTCCCATGGCCCCGTCGGGTCGAGCCATACCCGGGCGGTGAGCATCGCCTCGGCGTCGTCCCACCGGAGCTGGCGCCACGCGCACAGCGCCAACCCATACAGACAGCGGAGGAAGGGACGGTTGTCGACCATGCCCCAGGGCAGCACGCCCGCGAACCCCTTCCGGCAGCGACCGTTCGGCCATGGCGACCCCGGTGTCGTAGAGCTTGGCCGCCGCCCCAGGCCCCCTGGTGTCGAACGCGATCAGGCCGAGGTGGCCCCAGGCGTCGATGCAGCGGGAGTCGACGGCCAGCAGCCCTTCGAGTAGTCGAGTCGCCTGGCGGTCGTAGCCGCCACGATGCAGGTCGGCGGCTTCGACGATCGGGTCGGTGTCCCAGTCGTCGGGCTCGACGCCGGGAATCACCTGCTCCATCTCGAAGCACGGCCTCACACCGGCGGCGAAGACCTCCTCGGACAGCGGGTCCAGCGGCTCGCCCGGCTCGCCCCAGTACTCCTCAGTCGGGTCCCAGTCGCCCATCGGCTGCAACGCCAGGGGAGAGCCCACGTCGATTGTGACCGAGGCGAACCGCGGGTACACCCAGGGTGTCGCCTGGTCCTGCGCGATGGCGGTGAGTGGTGTGGCACCCGACCAGCGCCGGTAGGCGTCGAAGAGCTGTCGCGTCCGCAGTGGCAGCGGCCCCTCCGGCGTCACATCGAGCAGGGACACCTTGTGGACCTCATCGGCACGCTCGCACACGGCGATCAGGCCACGGCGTTCATCTCCATCGAAGTCCACCGAGATGACCTTCACCTCCACGCCGACCACCCGGCCACGAAACGGGAACCGGGCGTCGTTCTCGAACACCTGACGGAACGACCAGAGCTGCTCGTGCTCGCCGTAGGCGTCGACGATGATCTCCTCGATCAGCTCGTCGATCCGGTCGCCCACGGCCTGACCCTACGCGATCACCCTCTTGGCCCGTCCTACGGTGGGTGAGTGCTCCCCGAAACTGACGTCGCCCGAGCCCGCCGGTGGGTCGACGGTCGCAATGACCGGCTGCCGGAGCGAGCCCGTGGGCAGATTCGCTACGAACTCGACGTGGCCGATCGGTTCGTGACCCTGTTCGAGTGCCGGCCACCGTGGCGACCCGACTTCGGACCGGACTGGACCCGGTTCCCGATCGTCCGATTCCGTTACATCAAGGCTCGTCACGAGTGGGCCGTCTACTGGCGGGACCGCAACCTGGAGTTCCATCGCTTCGATCCGCTGCCGCCGTCACAGCTGATCGAGACGGTGCTGGCCGCAGTCGACGATGATCACAGCGGCATCTTCTGGGGATGACAGCTCCGTCGACCGAACAAGAGCAAAGCGGGGCGACGTGATCCAGCTCCCGAGCGAGGTGATCGGTTTCCACGGCACGAACCATGCCGCCCTTGCCCACCTGTTGGCCGGCGAGATCCGCCAGAGCGACCAGCGTTTCGAGTGGCTCGGGACTGGCTTCTACCTGTGGCAGGACTCGCCCTGGCGAGCCCAGGCTTGGGCCGTCGATCGCTTCGGCGACGATGCCGCCGTCGTCGCAGCCCGTGTGAGCCTGGACGGCTGCTTCGATCTGCTGAACCCGCGGTGGCACCAGGTGCTGATCGAAGCCGATGACCAGTACGTCAACGAGTGCCTGACC
>JANMRJ010000263.1:0-1347 GCA_031370985.1 Acidimicrobiales bacterium | reverse complement strand
ATCGGGGTCTTCCTCGCAGCGCGCGACCACTTGGCGGGCAACGTGCAGCGGCTCACCACCAATTTCCGCACCACCGCGCCGGTGCTCGAGTGGGTGAACCATGTCTTCGGGCAGCTAATCGTCGAGGAGCCAGGGTCGCAGCCGGCGTACGAGGCGTTGCACGCCAACCGTACCGAGGCCGCTCCGGTCGGGCCGTCGGTGGCCATGCTCGGTGGTCGTCCGCATCCCGCGTCGACTCCCGCGGATGAGCTGCGCCGACTCGAGGCGAGGGACGTGGCGGCGACGGCCCGGCGAGCGGTGGCGGAAGGCTGGTCAGTTGGTGCCGGTAAGAGCTGGCGGCCGGCACGGTGGAGCGACGTGGCCATCCTGCTCCCGGCGCGGACATCGCTGCGCCAGCTTGAGCAGGCCCTCGAAGTGGCCGGCGTGCCCTACCGGGCCGAGACGTCGTCGCTCGTGTACGGCACAGGCGAGGTGCGCGACCTGCTGATGGTCGCACGGGCCGTGGACGACCCGACGGACTCCCTGGCCGCGGTGGCCGCCCTCCGCTCGCCGGCGTTCGGCTGTGGCGACGACGACCTCTACACCTGGCGCGTCCACTACCGCTGCTGGTGGGACCATCAGGCGATACTGCCGGCGGGAACTCCGCAGGACCACCCGGTCGCCCGCGGCCTGGCATGGATGGGCTCGCTGCACCGGGAGCGACTGTGGTTGTCCCCCAGCCAGGTACTCGAGCGGATCGTGGGGGAGCGTCGGCTGCTCGAAGTGGCATTCGTCCATCCACGGCCTCGTGATCTCTGGCGGCGGCTGCGGTTCGTGATCGACCAGGCCCGTGCATGGGAGGAGGCCGGCGGCGTGACCCTCCGCCAGTACCTCGAGTGGGTGAAGCTGGTTGGAGCCGAAGGCTCCCGGGTTCTTGAGACGGTCCTGCCCGAGACCGACGACCAGGCGGTGCGGATCCTCACCGTGCACGGCGCCAAGGGTCTGGAGTTCCCGATCACCATCCTGTCGGGGCTGACCACACTGCTCCGGGGCCGGCCCGCCGGCGTCCAGGTCCGGTTCCCGCCGGCCGGCGGCTGGGCGCTGAAGCTCGGTGCCGGCGTTCAGACCGCGGAGTTCGAGACCGGCGCGGCGCTGGAGGAGCAGATGGACCGCCACGAGCGGCTGCGTCTGCTGTACGTGGCCGCCACGCGAGTTCGCGACCACCTCGTGGTCTCGGCCCACCGCAAGGAGGCGAGGGCCGGCGGCAAGGTGGCCGACACCGCCGCTCAGGTCCTGTGGGACGCCGGCCATGACGGCCTTGGGGTCGTGGTCGATCCAGTGTCGGGGACGGCGGCGGCGGTCGTGCCC
>JANMRJ010000258.1:0-2931 GCA_031370985.1 Acidimicrobiales bacterium | reverse complement strand
CCGCATCCGTGACCTGGTCCGCAACGCCCTCCGTATGCGACCCGACCGCATCATCGTCGGCGAGGTCCGGGGCGCCGAGGCCCTCGACATGCTCTCGGCCATGAACACCGGCCACGAGGGTTCGATGACCACCGTCCACAGCAACGGTCCCCGCGACGCCCTGAGCCGCCTCGAGACCATGACCCTGATGGCCGGCTACGACCTGCCCATCAAGGCCATCAGGGAGCAGATCAACTCGGCCCTGAACCTGATCGTGCACCTCGACCGCATGCCCGACGGCCGCCGCGTCGTTACCTCGGTCACCGAGCTGCAGGGCATGGAGGGCGAGACAATCCTCCTCCAGGAAATCTTCAAGTACCGGACGTTCCCCCGTGGGGAGAACGGGCGCACCTCGGGCGAGCTGGTCCCCACCGGCCTGCGGCCCAAGTTCCTCGACAAGCTGGCCGAACAGGGCATCGAAGTGCCGGCCAAGGCGTTCCGGGCCCCGACACCGCCGGCGGCGTCGACGGTGTCCCGCCTCCGCAACACCCGCGTCCCGTCCGTCTCGCAGCTCGCGACCGCGGAGCGTTCCCGGTGAACGCCGGCATCTTCGCCATGCTCTTCGTCGGCGGGGGCATGGCCCTCACCGTCGGTGGCCTCCTCTACCGGGTCCGGGAGCGGGAGAAGGCGCTGGCCGAGATCCTCGAGCTGCCCTTCGGCGAGCGCGATGTCCCGCCCGAGGCCCTGTCCGAGGGTTACAGCCCCCTGGTCGAAGGCACGATCGGCCTGGCCGGCAAGATGGTCGAGCAATTCGACGAGAAGGGCGACATGCGTGCCGCCCTCGAGCGGGCCCGCATCCCCATGCGGCCCGGCGAGTACCTCATCGTTTCCGGCGGGGCGACCCTGACATTCGCAGCGCTGCTCTACGGCATCACCGGCGCCTGGGTGTTCGGCCTGATCGGGCTGGCCGTCGGCCCCCTGGGAGCGGTCGCCTATGTCCGGCTCCGCATCTCCCGCCGGCGCAAGGCCTTCGAGGCCGCGCTTCCCGACGCGTTGACGCTCATCGCATCCTCGCTCTCGGCCGGCCACACGTTCCTCCGGGCCATCCAGATGATGTGCGAGGAGGCCGAACCCCCGATGTCGGAGGAATTCGGCCGGCTGATCGCCGAGACCCGCCTGGGCGACCCGGTGGTCGACGCCCTGGCCCGCATGGCCAAGCGGCTGGTGATCCGCGACCTCGACTGGGTCGTACAGGCCATCCGGATTCAGCAGACCGTCGGAGGCCGGCTCGCTGACCTGCTGCACACCCTCGCCGACTTCATCCGGGCCCGTGAGGAAGTGCGCCGTGATGTCGCCGTCCTCACCGCTGAGGGCCGGATCTCGGCCTGGGTGCTCACGGCCATGGCTCCGTTCATGTTCTTCGCAATTCAGACCCTCAGCCCGGGCTACATGAAGCCGATGTACTCAGGGTGGGGCCTCGTCGTCCTCGGCGGGACGGCGCTGCTCATGGCCTTCGGCTCCGTCATCATCTTCCGCATGTGCAAGATCGAGGTGTAGCGATGTTCTTAAGCACAGTGACATCCCTGACCATCCTTCTCGGCTCCATGACCGTGCTCGGCGGCATGGTGGCGGCGGTTGGCGTCGCCCGGTCCCGCCGGCCCGCCTTCAACGTGGCCGAGTACTTCCAGGACCTCGATGCCGAGGTCGCCGCCTCGGGCTCGGTCGATGTCTTCGAGGCGGCACTGGCCCAGCCGTTCTGGGTCCGGGTCGTCCAGCCGTTCAGCGGTAAGGCGCTCAAGAGCGTCACCCGGCTGACCCCGAGCGACTACCTCGAGCGGACCCATCGCAAGCTGCTCCTCGGCGGTCTCACCGGGTCGATGCGAGCCGAGGAGTTCGTCATCGCCCAGTCGGCGGCCACCGGCCTGCTGACCGTGCTGGCGCTCGCTTACTTGCTGCTCGGTCAACCCACCACGAGGAACGGCGTCCTGATCCTCATCCTGGCGCCGGTGGTCGGGTGGTGCCTGCCGGCATCGTGGCTGACCCGCAAGGTCAAGGAGCGCCAGGGGGCGATCCTCAAGGACCTCCCCGACACCCTCGACCTGCTCGCCATCTCCGTCGAGGCCGGCATGGGCTTCGAAGGCGCCCTCGAGATCGTCTGCCAGCACTTCAACTCGCCCCTGTCGCACGAGTTCTCTCGCACGCTGCACGAGATGGAGCTCGGCCTGCCCCGGCGGGATGCCTTCCAGAACCTCAAGCGACGGACCCAGGTGCCCGAGCTGTCCAACTTCGTCCTCGCCCTGCTCCAGGCCGACGCCCTCGGCATCCCCATCGGCCGGGTACTCAAGACCCAGGCGACGGAGATGCGGAACAAGCGGCGCCAGTGGGCCCGGGAGAAGGCGGCCAAGCTCCCCGTGAAGATGCTGTTCCCCCTCATCCTGTTCGTTTTCCCGTCGATCATGGTCGTGATCCTGGGCCCGGCCGTCGGCGGGATCAGCCAAGGACTGAAGTAGGCCGCCGATGCTGGCTGCACCGCCTCCGGGAGCTATGGCGGTGGCACCCCGCTACTCCGACGATCTGGCGACGGTGCAGGCTCCACCTCTGGCGTCACTCCGGACAGGTATCCGCTGGGCGACCCTCGCCCTCAGTCTCGTCCTGGCCGCCGGCTCGGGCGCCACGACCGCACAGGTGGGCGCGTGGGCGATCGTCCTCGGCCTGCTCGCCGTCTGGCAGGCCGAGCGCCGCGACCACGTGGGTGGTCGCATCCGGGTGGCCGCAGCCCTGGAACTGGCGATCAACCTGGCGGCAGTCGTGTCCACGGGCGAGTGGAAGTCACCTTTCGTGGTCTGCGTCCTCGGCGGCGTCATGGCCCTCGGTTTTACCGGCGGCTTCGCCGCCGGCCAGCCGCCCGCGGTGGCGTGCAGCGTGGCGATAGGCGTACCGGTCCACCAACGC
>JANMRJ010000223.1:0-9755 GCA_031370985.1 Acidimicrobiales bacterium | reverse complement strand
CGATCGCGAGCGGCAGACCATCGAGCCGGCGGCAGATCTCGGCCACTGCGGAGGCGTTGTCGTCGGTCAGGCGGAAGTCGGACCGGACGGCCCGCGCCCGCTCGACGAACAGCTGGATCGCCTCGAACTGGCTCAGCTCGACCGCGGTCGTCGCGTGGGCCGCGGCGGCCGGCAGGGACAGCGGTGGGATCGAGACCACGTTCTCGCCACGGACCCGCAGCGCCTGGCGGCTGGTCACGAGCAGCTTCAGGCCCGGACAGTCGGCCAGGAGGTCGAGGAGGACCGGTCCGGCCACGATCGCCTGCTCGAAGGTGTCGAGCACCAGCAGGACCCGCTGGGCCCGGAAGTGGCGCCGGAGCTCGTTGAGCGGCGACCGCTCCGTCGTGTCAGCAAGCCCCACGGCAGCGGCGACCAGTGCCAGGACGGCGTCGCCATCGGTTGCGGTGATGAGGTCGACGAAGAACACCCCATCGGTGAACCGGTCGATCTGGTCGGCGGCCGCTCGAAGGGCGAGCCGGGTCTTGCCGGTTCCGCCCGGTCCGGTCAGCGTGACGAGCCGGATGCCGGCGTCGTCGAGGCGCTGGCGGAGGTCGTGGAGCACGTCGTCGCGGCCGACGAACGCCGACGCCTGGATCGGCAGGTTGTTCGGCCGGCGATCGAGGGTCGCGAGGGGCGGGAACTCGGACGGCAGGTCGCGATCGGCGACCTGAAAGAGATGTTCAGGCTGGCCGAGGTCCTTCAACCGATGCTGGCCGAGATCGCGGAGCGTGGTCGTGGTCGGAAGGCCACCCGCGAGGAGGTCCGCGGTCGCGCCCGACAGCAGGACCTGGCCGCCGTGGCCGACCGCCATGATCCGGGCCGCTCGGTTCACGGCGGGCCCGAAGAAGTCGCCGCCGCGCGCCTCGGCCTCGCCGGTGTGGATGCCCATCCGGACTCGAATCGCGCAGGCCACAGGCCACGACTCCGCGACGAGCGCACGCTGGGCGGAGATCGCGGCGGACACGGCCGCCATCGGGACACCGAACACCGCCATGAGACCGTCGCCGGTCGTCTTGACGACATCGCCGTCCGCCTCCGATATCGCCGCGCGGAGGAGGATGTCATGCCGCGCGAGAGCGCTCTGCATCTCGCGGGGGTTCTGCTCCCAGAGTCGCGTGCTGCCCTCGACGTCCGTGAACAGGAAGGTCCGCGGCGGATCGGGCTGCTCGGTGGACGCCGGCGGCCGCGTCGTGACCACCTGGCCCGGGATCGTTCCTCTCGGTGATGAAGCCAACGCCGCCTCGCTTGTCCATGCCTGACGGGTTGATCGTGCCATGGTCGCCCCGGTCGCGCCGGGCTCGACCGCGACCGCACGGCCGATCCGCTGGCCGCATCAATTCCCCGGCGGCGCCGACCGCTCGAATCCGCACCGCGAGACCGGTGCCGGCCGAGGCAATCGGACGCGCTACAGATAGCCCTCGGGCACGGGCCCGACGACCTCGACCCCATGGCGGCGAGCAATCTCATCAAGGACCGCCGGGTCGGCGTCACCGGCCGAGATGGCTGCGCTCAAATCGTCGAAGTAGCCGACCATCACGCCCGGGCTGTAGAGATTGAGCTTCCGGCTCGCCACTCCACCGACCCGAAAGCCGTGGCGCATGCCGAGCGGGATGAAGATGAACGAACCGGCCGGACACACGTACTCGCGATCCTCGACGAAGATCACGTACTCGCCCGCCAGGACGTAGAAGGCCTCGTCGGCGTTGTGATGGATGTGCATGGGCGGGCCGAAGCCCGGCGGCTCGGTCGCCTCCAGCAGCGTGAAGGCGGAGGCCGAATCATCGGCCGCGGCCTTGACCGACATCGCGAAGTTGCCGAGATCGATGGACCGGCCTTCGCCCGGTGCCAACACGAAGGCACGCCGCGGGTCCGTGGACATCAACCCTCCTCGATCGTCGAGCGGGACCCCCGGTCAGATCGGCGTGTGCTCCAGGACGTCCGCCAGCCAGGTCATCGGCGGCACGCCGAGCCGAGCGAAGACCGGGTCCAGGAGCCGAGCATGCACCATACGCTTCGTCGACCGCGACCGTCCGCCTTCCCGGCGCGCGCCCGCCCCACCGACATCGCGCCCACGCGCGATGATGCTCGAAGCGTCGCCGCCGGTGTCGCGAGATCCCGTCACCTGCCGGACCGTCGGGTCCGCCGGCCTTCGGAGGCCCATGGAGTTCGCGGTCCTCGGTCCGCTCGACATCCGCGCGGACGGCGCCTCGATCGCGATCCCGCCCGGCGGCCCGGAGGCGGATGACATCCTCCGGGATCGACATCTTTCGGCTCGAGCATGGTCGGATCGCCGAGTTCTGGGGCGAGTTCAACCTGCTCGATCTCGCCCAGCAGATCGGCGCGGTGACCACCGAGCGGACCGTCGTCTAGCGGTTCGCCCGGCCAGCCAAACCCCGACTACCCAGCACCAAGGAGCTTCCAATGATCCGCATCCTGCGCAGCGCCCTTCTCGTCGTCGCCGTCGCCGCCCTTGCCCCGGCCGCCGCGTCCGCCTCGTCGCCGTCCATCTCGGGGACGTGGGACGACTGCAACTTCGCGCCCGTCGTCGGGACCGCCGGTCCGAACGTGATCGTCACGATCGGGATCACGGAGAACTTCCAGGGCGGCATGTCCGGCTCGTACGTCGGCACCGAGCGCGACGTCGTCTTCCCGACCGGCGGCGCCACGTTCCACGGCAGCGGCCTGTTCACCAGCACGATCGACGGCCGGACCGGGACCGCCACGTACCGTTATGAGGGCATCGCTCCGGTTGGAGCGGCCATCCGTGTCGACTGGGTGCTCATCGGCCGGTCGGGCGGGATCGCCTCGGTCCAGGGACAGGGCACGTTCACCGGAGGCTTCGACGGCGTCAGCGACGTCTGCGATGCGGGCCTCTATTCCGGCACGTACGAGAGCCAGATCCGGATGGCTCCGTAGAACCGACGCTCGGTCAACGCAAAGAAGCCGGCCCTGCGGCCGGCTTCTTCGGTCGCCTGGCTCAGTGGACCTCGGGAACGAAGGTCTGGTCTGTCATCGGCGGCCGGACATAGCCGGCGTCCGACTGGCGCGGCGGCAGCTCGATGATCTCGCGCGTGACGTCCTGGTACGGGATCAGGCTCAGCAGGTGGGTGATGCAGTTGAGCCGCGCGCGCTTCTTGTCGTCGGCGTTCACGACATACCACGGGGCTTGCTTGAAGTCGGTGTGGGCGAACATCTGGTCCTTGGCCCTCGAGTAGTCGAGCCAGCGCGTGCGCGACTGGACGTCCATCGGGCTCAGCTTCCAGTGCTTGGTCGGGTCGTTGATCCGCGCCTGGAACCGGCGCTCCTGTTCGGCGTCGCTGACCGAGAACCAGTACTTCACGAGGATGATCCCGGAGCGCATGAGCATCCGCTCGAACTCGGGTGCCGTGCGCAGGAACTCCTGGTACTCGTCCTCGGTGCAGAAGCCCATCACATGCTCGACGCCCGCCCGGTTGTACCAGCTCCGATCGAACAGGACCATCTCGCCGGCGGTCGGCAGGTGCGCGACGTAGCGCTGGAAATACCACTGGCTCCGCTCGCGTTCCGTCGGAGCCGTGAGCGCAACGACGCGGCAGACGCGCGGGCTCAGGCTCGCGCTGATCGTCTTGATCACGCCGCCCTTGCCGGCGGCATCCCGACCCTCGAACAACACGACCACCCGCAGGCCCTCGTGCCGGATCCACTCCTGGAGCTTGACGAGCTCCACCTGGAGTCGCCCCAACTCAGGCAGATAGGCCTTGTTCTTCAGGGCGAGCTGCGCGGCCCGACCGCCCGCCGCGGCGAGCCCGCTCGGCGGCGCGCCCGTCGTCGTCGAACGCCTGGCCGGGCCGATCTTCCGAGCGCCAACCTTGGCCGCTGCCGCCCTCGTCGAACGAGGCTGCTCGGACGCATGTTTCTTCGCCATCAGCCGCTCCACATCGCTGCACGACGATCGGTACCGTAGCACGCGTCGTGCTGGACGGACGTCCGCGGTCCAGTGAGTTCGCCCGCTGTCGTCCGTTCGCGCGACCCCCCCCCAGGCTGTCGTTGTCGGTCGCGAGTCAGGCTCGGGTCCGGTATCGCTCGAAGCCGCGGGTCCAGGTCACGCGTCGATCGGCGCTGATCGCGAGGGCTTCGTAGCCCGCGCGGTCAGCGAGCCACGCCAGCCCGCCGGGGCCCATCGCGAACGCGGCCGTTGCATACGCATCCGCGCTGGCGAGGCTCGGGCCGACGACGGTGATGCTCAGGATCCCCTCGGGCGGGCGTCCGCGATGCGGGTCCACGATGTGGCCAGGCCGCTCGTACCCGGCCGACGTCGCGACCGCGAGATCACGGGCCTCGACCACGACGGCAACGCGGTCGGCCAGCTCGGGATGGCGGATCCCGACCCGCCACGGCCGGCCCGGCTCGGGTTCGCCGCGAGCGATGACGTCGCCTCCGGCGTTGAGGCAATAGCTCGTCGCACCGGCGGCGTCCAGGATCCCCGCCGCCGCCTCGACCGCCCAGCCCTTGACGTACCCCGATGGATCGACGCGGCCGTCGGGTCGATGACCGCGCACGTCGAAGAAGCCGTTGCTCAGCCCGCGAAGCTCCTCGCATCGCGCGAGCACAATCTGGACATCATCCGAGCAGTCCTCGACCGCGATCTCGGCGCGCCCGAGCCGACTGATCTCGCTCCCCTCGACGTACGGACTGAAGCGCGCGTCCACGGCGCGAAGGTGGTCGAAGGCCGCGTCGACGGCGGCGGAAGGGATGGCCGGCCCCCGCAGGTCGAGGCTGATCGCGGTGCCCATGATGTGCTCGACCTGGATGCGACCGGCCGCGCGGTCGGGCGCGACCAGTCCCGCGGCGCCCGCCCCGCTGTCACCCACCGGCGCGAACGATCGCGGACTGGAGTGACTGGTCGTAGGCATCGCTCGTATAGGTGGCACCCGAGACGGTATCGATCTGCGCGCTCTGCGCCTGGAGCACCTCGCTCCGCAGGATCGGCCCGGCGTACTGGCTGATCTCGTTCGAGCGGCGGCGATCGAACGGCAGCTTGAGCGACTGAACGTCGGTGATCTTGCCGGCCGATTCGATCAGTCGGACCTGGACGTCGCCGAACTGGGTGCCGATGACGTCGCCGTCGACCTGGATCGTCCCGCCGGCGGTCGCGGCCGAGGCGGACGCGACGGGGACCGGCAGCGAGCCCGACGCGAGCGGCCGCACGGTCGGACGCGCGCTTGCCGACACGCTGCTGCCGGGACCGCGCGACGCGATGGCGATCTGTGGCGGGCCGGTCGCGACGGCCGGCGAGTCCGGCGTCTTGAAGCTGAACAGGAGCACGAGCCCGATCGCGGTGGCGACGAGGGTCACGACCGCTCGCCGTGGCGGAGGCGCGAGGGCGGCCGGTCGCCGCTGGGCGGCCGGTCGCCGTGGCGCCAGCGGCGGCGCGGATCGGCGCGGATCAGTAGGCAAATTGCTCCTCGTGGATCTGGGATCCAGGGATGCGCAGCCGACGAAGATTGTCGCGGACGGTTCGAATCATGCCGTCGGGGCCACAGACGTAGATCTCACGCGACGCGATGTCCGGCACCATCGAGCGAAGGCTGCGCGCGTCGAGGGGATCGCGGTGCAGGGCGGAACGTCGGCCGATCAGGTAGTGGAGCCGCGCGCCGCGGGCCTTGCTCAGGACCTCGAGCTCGCTCGCGAAGACGACATCCTCGTTTCGACTCGCCCGGTAGATCAGGGTGATGGCGCCGTGCCGGGCCGGCATCCCTTCGAGCAGCGCACGCAGCGGGGCGACGCCCATTCCACCCGCGATCAGGAGGATCGCTCGACCTGGGGGGTCATCGCCCGTGAAGGCGCCATATGGCCCTTCCGCGAAGACCCGTGTCCCCGGGACGAGCCGTCGGACGGCGGAGGTTCCGTCCCCGGTTCCGTTGACCGTGAACCGCAGGAAGCGCTCGTTCGGGGCCGCCGACAGGGAGAAAGGGTGCGTTCGCCACCAACCGTCGCCGGCGAGGAATCGCCACAGGAAGAACTGCCCCGGCTGCGCGGCCAGTTGCTCGAGATGACGGCCCGTGACGTAGATCGACACCGCGCCGGGGCCCTCCGCAACGACACTGGCGACGCGGAGCTCGTGGCGGAGGAAGAGCTGGATCGGTCGCCCGATCCGGAAGATGAGGATCGCGGCGATCGTCAGCGCGTACAGGGCGATCCAATAGGCCACCGCGATCGGGTCGGACAGGAAGTCCGTCCCGAGGACGAGCTGGTGGGCGAACCCGAGCGCCATTCCGAGATACGCGTACAGGTGGATGTAGTACCAGGTCTCGTACGTCAGCCTGCGGCGCGCGGCCCGGACCGACAGGACGGCGACCACGATCAGGAGCGCCATCCCGACGGTCGCCATCAACACGTACGGGTACGTGGTCAGGAGCGCCCATGCTTCGGTCAGCGCATCGCTGCCGGTCGTCATGGCGAACCCGACGGTCGTCAGGACGGTGTGGGCGACGAGCAACCAGACGCAGCTGAACCCGATCCAGCGATGCCACACGGCAAGCCGCGGCAGTCCGAACGATCGATCCAGCCACGGACTGCGCGACATGAGGACGAGACCGATCAGCGCGATATACGTCCCGAGGAGCGCCGTGACCTGGCCTGCGGCGGTCAGGATGCCGCCGATGCTCGAGAGCTGGTCGAGCCCGCCGTGGCGGATCCACATCGCGACGATCAGCGCGCCGTTGCCGATTCCAAGGGCGGCGACGTCGGCCGAGCGGAGGAGATGCGAGGACGGGCGCTCGAGATCGGAGCGGGACGCAACTCGGTCCATGTTGGCGCGATGGTCGGTCGTGCTTTCTTTCGGTCGGATTACGGCTCATCGTGATGCCCGACACGATCCTGGTCCGAGTCCTCAGGTTTGCGGTTCCAGGATTCGGTCGAGGAGCTGGCCGCAGCCCCCGACGTGGAGCGACGCGGCGCGACCGGCGATTGTGGGCGGCTTTCCGATCAACCGACGCCGAATGGCGACTCGACCGAATGATTCCGCGGTCCTCGAGCGACTCATTCGCAGCGGCCGGACAATTCGGCCGGCCCAACAGCGGCGGAGTTCGACCATGCACACGCGACGACCGCTCTTCCTTGCGATCCTCCTGACGATCTCATCGCTCGGCCTGGGCTCTGGCGTGTCAGCCCGGACGCTCGTCGATCCGACCTCGCTCACCCCACCGCTCAAGCCATTCCGGATCTGCTATCAGCAGGGGCCCACCGTCGTCTGTGACACGAGCGGCGACGTGACCTACGAAAACCGTGAGACGGACGTCGCCCCGTGCGGAATGATCTATCAGAGCGCCCACGAAATCAGCAACTCGACTCGCTTCTATCAGGATGGCCTCCTCGTTCGACGCGCGGTCCAGGAGCAGATCACCGGAACATGGTCCCTGAGCCCGACCGGCGCAGGCCCAACGGTGGCCTGGGCAGTGGACGACAGCTGGGACGACCATTTCACCGTTCCGGGCGACATCGACAGCCTTGTCCGCGTCGTCCGAGGATCCCTGCTCCGCGTTCCCGCTCTCGGCTCGGAGATGAAGGCGTCGGGTGTCTTCATCCAGGACGACTCCGGCGACTACCGAGGCCTCTACACGAACGACGACGCTGCGACCCGCGACCTCTGCGCTCTGCTCGTCGGCTGAGCCACCTCGAACCAACGGCGCGAGGGAATGACCGCCCGAACTGGCTCCATCGAAGGCGTCAACGAGCTCCATGCGGCGCTCGCGGACGACGACGCCTTCGCGGCCTGGTACCGGCGGACGCTCCCTCGCGTCTACGGCTATCTCCTGAGCCGCTGCGGGAACGACGTGAGCGTCGCTGAGGAGCTGAGCCAGCAGACGTTCGTCGCGGCGATTGCCCAGTCCGGTCGGTTCGACGGTCGGTCCGAGGTCGTCACGTGGGTGTGCGGGATCGCCCGCCACAAGCTTGCCGATCACTTCCGGACGCTCGAGCGCGAGGAGCGCCGGCAGATCCAGCTCGAGGTTCGCCAGATCCACCTCGAACGTGTCGCCGCTGCCGCGTCGGGACTGGACGATCAGGCCGCGATCGCCGACGCGCTCCATTCGCTGCCGGTGGCGCAGCGGGCTGTCCTCGCATTCGTCGTGCTCGATGGCCTCCCGGTCGCCGAGGCCGGTCGACTGATGGGCAGAAGCGCCGCGGCGACGCATTCGCTGTTGCATCGGGCGCGCGAGAGCTTCCGAAGGGCCTACGGCGGGGAACTGGGCGATGACTGACGCACGGATGGACGCCCGGATCGACGCGCTGCTCCGCCGCCTCGACGTTCCGGCGAGCCCCGACCAGGAGTTCGTAGCGACGAGCGCGGTTGCGCTCCTGCCGCATGCCCGCCGCGCTCGATCGCGGAATCGCGGCAGGGCAGCTCGCCTTCTTTGGGACCTGCGCCTGGCCGCGGCGACCCTGACCAGACGAACCCTGACCGGGTCGCGGTCCGCAGTCGCGGTCCTCGGAGCTCTCGTGCTGATTGCCGTGCTTCTCGCCCTCCTACTGGTCATCGTCGGCTCGCACAGACGACTGCCGCCTCCGTTCGGCGTTGCCGGGAATGGGACGATCGCGTACGTCGCGAACGGTCATGTCTACCTTGCGGATCCCCACGGAGCAAACCGCCGCCAGGTGACGTTCGACGCCGGACAGCAGACCGATCCGGCCTTCTCCCGGGACGGCACGCGACTCGCCTGGCGGCAATTCAACGTGGGCGGCGATCCGGAGGTTGCAGACGCGATCGTTGCCAACGCCGATGGGTCCAATCAGGTCGTGATCGCCCGCTCGGTCAAGGGCCTGAGCCACATCGCCTGGTCCCCCGATTGTCGGTTCGTGGCGTTCTCCGGGTCGATCGGTGGAGGGCCGGGAAGCGGCTGGATCGCGCCGGCGGACGGCTCCGCGCCGCCGGCGAGCTTTACCCAGATCCCCGGTGCCTGGGATCCGGTCTGGTCGCCCGACGGACAGCGGCTCCTGATCGGCGCGGATCCGGGCCGCCTCTACATCGTCGATCGAGACGGCGGCAATCCCCGGCGCTTGACCACGCTCGACTTCCAGGAGGTCGGCCAGCGCGGCGAGATCGCGGAGTGGAACCCGGCCGGGACACTCGTCCTGTTCACGGCCTTCTTGCCGGGCGGCGACAACCAGGTCTATGTCGTCGGGCTGGATGGCGCCCCTGAGCGGAAGCTCAGCAATGGGACCCAGATTGGGCGAGATGCGTCGTGGTCGCCGGATGGGTCGAGGATCGCATACATGCGAAGCGGAACCGGCACCGGCCCGTGGCTGATCATCAGCGACGTCACGGGTGCACAATTCCGGACCCTGCCCGGGCACTACGGCTGGTACCAGCCGATCTGGTCACCGGACGGGACGCGGATCGTCGTGACTGACGACCGGCCCGGTCCCAATGACAAGCCGGGACCAGCGGTCCGGGTCATCCTCGACGCGGTCGGCACGGCGCCGCCTGTCGAGATCCCGGCAGCCGGCCTTACTCCAGACGGCGTTCCGGACTGGGCGGCGTCGTGGCAGCGAATCGCACCCTAGCGTTGTGTCGTCGCCGCAGGTCTTTGACGGAATCGGGTCCATTGCGATTATCGTTGACAGGACAACGAACCGCCGCTCTGGAGTCGCTGGGGTCAACCGCTCGAGCGGCTGTCGGTTGCAAGCTCCACCTCGGCGGTCGTTTTCGGAACCAAACTGCGGGCGATCCGTTGCGC
>JANMRJ010000194.1:0-1560 GCA_031370985.1 Acidimicrobiales bacterium | reverse complement strand
CACAGCGCAGCCGGGTCGGCGTTGCGTGTACTTCGCACGGCAACAGGTCCGGCGCCATCCGCTCACACTACGGGCCGATGGCGCCGGCCGGCCGGACTCCTACTCCAGGGTGATCGGCGCGTCGTCGTCGGCGACCGTCGGTACCACCACCGGTGCCGGCGCCACCTGCTGGCGGATGCGCTCGGAGACTTCCACCATGATCTCGGGGTTCTCGACCAGGAAAGCCTTGGCGTTCTCCCGGCCTTGGCCCAGCTGCTCGCCGTCGTAGGTGTACCAGGCTCCCGACTTCTTGATCAGGCCCAGGTCAACCCCCACGTCGAGCAGGGAACCCTCACGGCTGATGCCCTTGCCGAACATGATGTCGAACTCTGCTTGGCGGAAAGGGGCCGAACACTTGTTCTTCACCACCTTGACCCGGGTGCGGTTGCCGATGACCTCGGCCCCGTCCTTGATGGCCTCGATGCGGCGGATGTCGAGCCGGACGGAGGAATAGAACTTCAACGCCCGCCCGCCGGGGGTCACCTCAGGTGAGCCGTAGAGGATCCCTATTTTTTCTCGCAACTGGTTGATGAAGATGGCGATGGTGTTGGTCTTGTTCAGGGTGGCGGTGAGCTTGCGCAGGGCCTGGGACATCAGCCGGGCCTGGAGGCCGACGTGGCTGTCGCCCATCTCCCCCTCGATCTCGGCCCGGGGCGTGAGGGCGGCCACCGAGTCGATGACCAGCACGTCGATCGCCCCCGAGCGGATCAGCATGTCGGCGATCTCGAGGGCCTGCTCCCCCGTATCGGGCTGGGAGATCAGCAGTTCGTCGACGTTGACCCCGATGGCCCGGGCGTAGACCGGGTCCATGGCGTGCTCGGCATCGATGGAGGCGGCCACGCCACCGTTGCGCTGGGCCTCGGCCACTACGTGCATGGCCAGGGTCGACTTGCCCGAGGACTCGGGCCCGTAGATCTCGACGATGCGGCCGCGAGGGAGGCCGCCGATCCCCAAGGCGAGGTCGAGGGCGAGGGCGCCGGTGGGGATGGACTCGATATCCATCTGGCCCTTCTCCCCCATGCGCATGACGGAGCCCTTGCCGAAGTGCTTGTCGATCTGGCTCATGGCCATCTCGAGAGCCTTGTCTCGTTCCACCGCTGGATCCCTTCTGTGGGTGCCGTCTGGACGGCTGTCTGGTTGACGAGGACTCACCCTACGGAGGGGGTGCGACAATTACACTGCTGGAGTTCCAAGACGGTAGTTCCGAACGGACGTTCGGTCAAGGACCATCGGTCGGCCGGTACGTGCCTAGGCTCGGTGCCCATGGCTACCCTCTTCGACTCCATCCGGGCTGGCGATGTCGACGCAGTCCGGTCCGCCGTCCGTGACGACCCGGCAGCCGCCTCGACCCGCGACGGGAGCGGGCAGTCGGCCGTCCGTGCCGCCCTCTACGCCCGCCACCTCGACATCGCCGGCGCCCTGCTCGAGGCCAGGCCCACCCTCGACATCTTCGACGCGGCCGCCGCCAGCGATGTCGACCGCCTCACCGAGCTGCTCGACGCCGACGCCGGCCTCGCCGGC
>JANMRJ010000190.1:0-5213 GCA_031370985.1 Acidimicrobiales bacterium | reverse complement strand
GGCCAACCGGTCGGCGGCGGTCACGGCCAGGAACGGTTCGGCAATGACCCGTCGGCCCCGGCGCAGCTCGATGAGCCCGGCCTGGACGCAGGCGTTGAGCACCAACAGCGCCTCGGGCTCGGTCAAGCCCACTGGCCCATCGCCGAGCGCGGTCACGACATCGACCGCGGGCACGGGCTCGGCGTCGGGCACCAGGCGTAGGGCCTCGGCCACGGCCGGGCTCCGGGCCGGGTCCGGCGAAAGCACGTGGGCGTCGCCCCGACGGCGCACGAGCCCGAGCGGCACGAGGTAGCCGGCGAGCAGCGAGCGGAGCTGGCCCCGCTCGGCCGCGGCGGCGCCGATTCGCGGCTGGGTCAGCACCTCGCTCACGAGTTGGCGCAGCAGGCGCTCGCCGACCAGCTCACCCCGAGGAGCGACATCGCGATGCAGCGGGTGGAGCCGGGAAAGAAGCGGGTCGGCGAGGGAGACAAGGAGACGCTCGAACGGCAGCCCGGCCAGCGACGGGAGGTCGACCGCGGCCGCGCCGGCGCCCGACACGACGGTCCCCGAGAAGTAGGCCCGCTGGAGCGCCTCCCGGGCCCGGGCCTCGTCGCCGGCGCTGGAGCGGTCGAGGAACTCCACCAGCCCGCCGGCCTCGGTGCGCCCCTCGGCGCGAGCTTGGCCCAGCACCAGCCGGCGGGCATGGACCTCGACGGCCAGGTCGACGGCGACGCCGGCGAGGGACTGCGGTGCCCAGATGGCCACCCGCTCGCTCGACGCGGCCAGGACCCGAACCCGATCGACACCGCCGCCGGCGTCCAGTTCGGGCTCGGCCACCAGTAGGCAGCCCTCGGCTCCGAGCGAACGGGCCTGGCCGACAAAGGCGGCAACATCGGCCTCGATCAGCTCGGTCGCCCGCACGGGCACGACCAGCAACGAGCGCAGCGTGTTCTGCCAGAGGAACTCGCGCCGGGCCGGGCCGATGTCGACCAGGAGCTGCAAGGGCAGCGTCGGCGACGACCCCAACTCCACCAGCGTGCGGACGACCCGGCGATCGTCGGGTGACAGTTCGGCTCGCACCTGGGCCTGACGGGCCAGAGCCACCTCGGCCGCGTCGGCCTGGAGCTCCACCGAGTACACCCGCAGCGGGCCGGCGGCGACTACGCCGACGACCCCGCCGGCGACTGCGCCGGCGACGACATACGCGCCCCGAGCCACGATCGGGTCGAGGACGGCCCGCTCCAGGTAGGACACGTTGGCCGACGGGTCGAGGGCACTGAGGCGGGTGAGCAGCAGGCTGGCCAGCTCGGTGGCAGTGCGGGGCCGTTCGACGGGCGACGCCTCCAGCAGGCACAGCAGCTTGACCGCCCGCAGCGCCAAGGCCTGATCGGCCGGCGCACTGAAGATCTCCTCGACCGCCCGCTCGTAGTAGGGCACCACCGTCTCGGCCAGCCGCCGGCTCTCGATGCGCTCCTGGAGACGGGGACGGAAGTGGTCATAGACCCGGTCGGGCGTGACCAGCTCCAGGTACCCGCGGCCGGACCAGGCGGCAATGCCGGCCGATGCGTCACCCCGGAGCTGGCGGCAGATGAAGTCGACGACGCCCCGCTGTTGGGAGAACAAGAAGCGCAGGCCTTCGAGCACCGCCAGCGTGGCCGGGTGAATGGGGTAGCAACGCTGCAATCGTTCGAGGGGGACGCCCCAGCCCGGGAACGCCGTCTCGATCTCCCGGTGCGCCTTCTCGACCCACGGCTCGGCGCCAGGGCGGAGCCGCACGAGCCGGCCTCGCACCAGGTCCTCCACATGGCGCATCGACAGGGCGATCGTGCGGTACCGGTCGCGGATCCGAGCCAGCTCCCGCTGGCTCACGTTGGCCACCTCGTCGATGCTCTCCTGCAGGGCAGCCACGACGACCACCGACGACTCCCGTGCCCACTCCCCCAAGAACTGGAGGAAGCGCAGGTCCTCGACAAGCGCCGGCCCTTGTTTGGCCCGCAGGAACTCGCTCAGCTCGTCGAGCAGGATGACAAGGCCGGCGCCCCGCTCGGCCGCGACGGCCAGCACGTCGTCCCATGCCGCCCGGCGGTCGGTGCTGGCCCGCGGCGACGGACGACCAACCGCGGCCCACGCCGCGTCGAGCACCAGGTCTTCGAGCTGGGCCGAGGCCCGGTGCTCGACGAGAGGGACGGCGACAGCCAGGCCCGGTCGGGCCCGGTCGGCGGCGTGGCGAAGCTCCGGTCCCCAACCGTCGGTGGCCCCGCCCCCCGCCAGCTCGGCCAGGGCGGCGAGCAAGTGCGACTTGCCCGACCCGAAGTGGCCGACGAGGAAGAAGGCGGCGCCGGTGTCGTGCGCCCTCGCGTCCAGGACGGCGCCGACTGTCCCGGTGACATCGGCGGTAAGCACCAGCTCCGACAGCCGCCCAGGCCGGCCGTCGAGACGGACCACCGTCTCGACCGCGGCCACCTCGACGAGCTGGTCGATGGTGGGCGAGGGCACTCCCGGCCCCGGCGGGGCCAGCATCACGCCGGCGCCGGCCCGAGCTTGCGCAGCTCGCCGTAGACCGCACCCCGCCGTCCACCGGCCAACGGCACCAGCTCCTCCAACGTGGACCGCAGCTCGTCGAGCGCGCCCCGCTTGCGTTGCAGATGGACGTAGGTGCGGAAGAGGATCAGGTCCTCGGGATCGGCGAGGAGGCAGGCCCGGAACAGCATTGCCGCTTGCTCCAGGTCGCCGGCTTTGCGCAGGGCGTAGGCCTCCATCTTCCGGGCATAGGGGTCGCCGTGGAGCTTGCGCCGGGCACCCCATGTCTCCGCCGCCTGCTTGTCGTCGCCGCCGGCGCTGCGCAGGCGGGCCAACACCGCCAGCAGGTGGCGGTTCCCCTGGTCCACGCTGCGCAGAAGCACCTCCACCTCTCGCTCTCGGTCCTCGGGCGCCAGCCGGCGGACCCGGGCCTCGATCAGCTTGGCGTAGGCGAACTCGTCGGCCGGCGCTCGTTCGTGGGCCCGCTCGAAGAGAGACACCGCGTCGTCCTCACGGCCCTGACGGAGGGCGATGTCGCCCAGGACGACCCACGCCGAGCTGTCGGCGTCGTTGCGCTCGACGGCCCGTGACCCGGCCCCGAGCGCGGCCTCGAACTCACCGACGCGAAGGTGACAGCGGGCGAGCTGAACGAGCGACCACGTGCCCTTGTCGCCCAGGGCCTCGGCATCAGCATAGGACCGCGCCGCCTCGCGCCAGCGCTGCTCCCGGTACCGCAGGTCGCCCCGGACCCGGGCGGTGAAGGCGGTCGTGCCCGCCAACGACTCAGCCCGCTCCAGCGCGTCGGCCGCGTCGGCCAGCCGGCGCCGGCGCAGCTGCACCTCGGCCAAGTGGGCCAAGGCCACCGGGTTCGACGGCGACCGGGCCAGGACGCCCTCAATGGCGATCACCGCCTCGTCGAGGCGCCCGGAACGCTTGAACTCGAGCGCCTCCTCCAAACTGCCCGTTCCCGACACCCCCCAGTCCACCGATGCCAGTCTACCGAGCCCTTGACGAGTGCCGTGGCTTTGGGCCACGATCGGCATGTACGGCCCCGGCGGGTCCGGATGAGTTAGACGCCCTTCGCCGTCGAGGACAACGACGGACCACGTGACTCCACCCGTGTGACCCGAAGGGACCGCGCCAATGCCCGTACCTGTCCATCCGTCCATCGATACTGCATTCCTCGACTTCCTGGCCGAGTCGCTCGGTCGGGTCGTCGCCGACAACGGGGCCGGCGCCCTGGTCCACGTGGCTGTTGCCGCCGGCGCCGACGGGCCCGACATCAGCGTCCTCCCCCTCGACGGCCAGGCCCCGGCCGAGGTCCTCCTCGGCACCGTGGCGCCCGACCACTGGTCGGTGCTGGGCGTGGCCACGACCGGCCGGACGTGGTCGCTCGACGGCGGCGCCGGCGGGGTCGGGGTCGGCCGGGTCGAGGTCGTGGTGCTGGTCACCCGCGACGGGCGGGTCGTCGGTCGTGTCCAGCACGCTGGCGGGGTCTTCACCGAGCCGCCGGCGTACGGCCTGACCCTGGACTGCCTGCAGCGGGCCTTCGGGCTGCCCACCGCGCCGCCCGACGTGCCGCCGGCCCACCTCGTCGCCGTCATCCTGCTCG
Organism: Acidimicrobiales bacterium; assembly: GCA_031370985.1. GTDB lineage: Bacteria > Actinomycetota > Acidimicrobiia > Acidimicrobiales > AC-14 > CADCTB01. Next base: position 1,102 of record JANMRJ010000190.1, on the reverse strand, counting down.
AACGGGCACTGGCCGGCGCGCCACCCGGGCCGGCCAACGAACTGCTGGCCGCCTTCGACGAGTCCGGCCCGACCCTCGGCTGGGGCCGCCTCCGGCAACTGCTCGCTCGGGAAGGGTGGCCGGAGCTGGGGCTGACGCCCGAGGATGTCGAATGGTTCGACGACGGCGCCTTCGCTCGATGGGCCCTGGCCGGCTACCGCCCAATCCCCGTGCTCCTCGCCGAAGCCCACCGCACGCTCAGTCCTGCCGGCGCCCACCACTGCGACCGCGCGCTGCGCCGGCTCGGCCTGGCCGCGGCGTGAAGCCAGCCACCTTCCCAGCTCAGGGCCGCTCCACCTCGAGGTGGCGGTTCACGGCGGCGGCGATCCCCTTGAGATCGTCCGGGTCGGAGCTGATCACGATGTCGCGTCGGCGGAGAGCCCCTTCGGCCACACACGCGTCGACCACATCGGCAGTACCGGCGCGTGCCGCCAACGATCCCGTGGCGCGCGCCCCTTCGTCATCCAACGCCTCGACATCGCATCCGCGCAGGAGCCGGGCCAGGAGCGCCTGTCGACCACCTCCGCGCCAAGCCTGCGCGACAACCGGGGCTGGAGCGGTCGGAGGGGTCCCCAACGTCAACAACGCGCGGTGACGAACCCACATCCGGCGCTCGCCGCGATCAGCGGCCACCAGGGCGCCGGTGTCGTAGGTAACGCCCATCAGGCCCTCTGGCGTGGACGGCTCCCCGTCCGGAGCGATCTTCGTATGGCGCCGTCGGCCCAGGCATCCGCCTCCGCCAGTTCCTCGTCGGTGAACGCACCGTGCTCGCGCTCGAACTCAGCGACGCCGGCCAGTCCATCCCGGAGCAAGAACTCCTTGCGCGCCAGTGCCGCGAGCCACGCGCTATAGGTCGTACCACTGGCGCGGGCGGCTGCCTCGATCTCTGCATCAAGATCGGGCGGGATCGAGATTGATCGCTTCTTCCGTACAGCCACCCCAGAAGGGTAGCACAGCGGTGTGACACTCGGCATCGAACTCCCAGCCCATTCAGTGAGCCGGTCAGCCAGAGCGCAGGGCGAGCCCGGCGACGACGCCAGCGTCGGCGCCCGGGCCAGGTCGA
>JANMRJ010000187.1:0-5338 GCA_031370985.1 Acidimicrobiales bacterium | reverse complement strand
GACGTAGAGGTCGAGGATCTGGCGCAGGGCGACGTTCAGGCTGCGAATGCCGCCGCCGACCGGCGTGGTCAGCGGCCCCTTGATCCCGACGACGTGCTCCCGGAACGACGCCACGGTCTCCTCGGGCAGCCACGACCCGGTCTCGTCGAAGGCCTTCTGCCCGGCCAGCACCTCCAGCCACTCGATCCGCTTGCCCCGCTTGGCCACGGCGGCGTCGAGGACGAGCTGGGTCGCCGGCCAGATGTCGACGCCCGTGCCGTCGCCCCGGATGAACGGGATGATCGGCTCGTCGGGCACGTTCAGCGTTCCGTCAGGTGCCGCGGTGATCTTCTGGGGCATCAGCGAACACTACTGATCCGCTCGACGCCGGCGATCCAGGGCGGTGGCGTTACCGGGCTGGTGCGCCGGGGCAGGTGGGATCGTCGATGACCGTCACCGCGGCCTGTCGGGTCGTCGAATAGATCCGGTGACCATGACCATCGCACTTGTGGGCGACGTTGGCGAACTTGTCGGGGAAGTTGACGACTTCAGCCGGCGAGTCGTCATAGGGGCCGATCGGTGCATCGCCCCGGCCTCTCGCGTTGTCGAAGCTGCTGCACGCGCCCATCGCCATCAGTCCGCCTACAGTTCCCACTGCCATCCATCGCTTCATCTCGCTCCTTTGGTGAGTCACAGGTCAGGTCACAACGCCGAACGCACCCAGGCGTCGACCAGCTCGGCGAGAATCGGGAGGCGGACCGCGCCCGAGGTAAGCACCGCGTCGTGGAATCCCCGGAAGTCGAAGGCGTCGCCCAACCGCTCCTGGGCCGACGCCCGGAGCCTCAAGATCTCGCGCTGGCCGAGCTTGTAGGCGAGGGCCTGGCCGGGCATGCCGATGTAGCGGTCGACCTCGACGGTGACCTCCTCGACCGACACCGGGGTGTTGGCGGCCATGAAGTCGATGGCCCGCTGGCGGGTCCAGCCCAGGGCGTGCAGGCCGGTGTCGACGACCAGGCGGCAGGCCCGGATCGAGTCGGCCGCGAGCATGCCGATGCGCTCCATGTCGTTGCGGTACAGCCCCATGTCCTCGGCCAGCCGTTCGGCGTAGAGACCCCACCCCTCGACGTAGGCGGTGTTGGCCAGCGAGAACCGGCGGAACCGGGGCACGTGGGTGAGCTCGGCGGCGATGGCCAGCTGGAGGTGGTGGCCGGGGATGGCCTCGTGGAAGGCGATCGATGCCGTCTCGTACCGGGCCTTCTCCTCCGGGTGGTGGGTGTTGACGTAGTACGTGCCGCCGCGGGAGCCGTCGGCGGCCGGCGGGAAGTAGTAGGCGCTGGGCGAGTCGGGGGCCAGGAAGGCGGGCACCTCCTCGATGGCGCAGTCCGACTGCGGGAGGCGCCCGAACCACTCGGCCATCGCCCCCTTGCCGGCCGCGAATGCCTCGTGGGCGTCGGCCATGATTTCCTCGCCGGTCGAGTACCGCAGCGCCGGGTCGGTGCGGAGGCGGTCGAGGACTTCGGCGATGTCGGTGAGGCCGAACAGCCGGCCACCGACCTCGGCGTACTCGGCCGGGAGCTTCTCGGTCACCTCCTGCATCCCGATGGCGTGGATCTCCTCGGGCGGCAGCTCGAGCGTGGTGTGGCGGGCGATCAGGGTGGCGTAGATGGCGGCGCCGTCGGCGCCCAGCCACGAGAGACCGCAGCGCTCGTCGTCGCGGCCAAGCGGCAGGAGCTGCTCCTTGAGGGTGTCGGCGAGGCGCCGGTACGCCGGCCGTACATCCTCCTCGACCACCCGGCACAGCTCGGTGCGGTCCCACTCCTCCGGTCCGCCGACGGTGGCGAACACGTCGGTGTCGAGCGGCGAGGCCAGGTAGCCCTCGATCATGTTGATTGACCGGGCGACGCAGACTGCGGGCGGCGTGCGGCCCGCCTCGGCGCCGGCCAGGAAGCGGCCGGCGGCCTGCTCCAGGGCCCGCGGGACCTGCCGGAACCGCTCGACCATCATGTTCGCCGACGCCTCATCGGGCGCGGCCATGACCGGGACCGCCTGCAGCAGGTCGATGTGGAAGCCCGTCATCTGGTCGGACTGCAGCTCGACCAGCCGCTGGTCGATCGTGGCCAACGCGTCGTCGAGCTCGGCCGCCAGCAGGCCGTGGGTCACCTGGTCGTCGGTCTCCAGGCCGTCACGGGGGATGTCCGCCAGGCGGCCCCGCAGCGAGGCCCACCGCACCCGCAGGGCCTGCTCGGCCTCGACCGAAAGATCCTCGAGGCGGTCGTCGTACCGGTGGTCGCCCAGGAGGGTCGCCGTACTCGGGCTGGCCTCCAGCAGCGTCTCCCAGAACTCCTCGGCCAAACCGTGTAGCCGGTCCTTGGGCAGCGTCTCGTCGGGCATCGGGCCAACCTACCCGTGTGGCCCAGTCATCCTCGCGCCGTACCCCTCGACACCGCGTGGCACCATCGTCGCCGTGCTGCACATGACGGTGGAGGAGCGCCGGGCCCGCCTGGCCGTCCGCCACCGGCTGGCGGCCGGCGCCCGTAGCGACGACCCGGTCGCCATCGCCGACGGCCTCGTCGCCCTCCACGGCACCGATCCCTCGTCGGTCTTCCTGTCGACCGCGGCCCGCATGATCACGCCCGCGGTTGCACCCCTGGAACGGGCGCTCTACGACGACCGACGGCTGGTGCGGACGCTCTGCATGCGCCGCACCATGTTCGTGCTGGCCGTGCCGCTCGTCCCGATCGTCCAGGCCGCCTGCACTGATGCCCTCGTGCCGGCGCAGCGCAAGCGCACGCTGGGAATGATGACCGACGCCGGCATTGCCGACGCCGCGAACGAGTTGGCCGCGTTGGAGACGGCGACTGTCGCCGCGATCGGGGCGGCAGGCGAGGCCACCGGCGCCGAGCTGTCCAAGCTGGTACCTGGGCTGGGGCGCCAGATCCTGGTCGGTGTGGGCACGAAGTGGGAGGGCACCATCGGGCTGACCACCCGCGTGCTGTTCCTGCTGTCGACCGAGCAGAAGGTGGTGCGGGGCCGGCCCAAGGGGAGCTGGACGAGCAGCCAGTACCGGTGGTCGCCGATGTCGTCGTGGCTACCCGAAACCGTCGTGCCGCCCACCGCGGACGAGGCGCGCGTCGAGCTGTGCCGGCGCTGGCTGGGCGCCTTCGGGCCGGCGCCAGTCAGCGACCTCAAGTGGTGGACGGGCCTCACCCTCGGCCAGGTGCGCAAAGCGGTGTTGGCCCTCGACGTCACCGAGGTCGACCTCGACGGCGCGCTGGGGCTCGTCCTCACCGACGACCTGGCGCCGACGCCGGCCCCTGATCCGTGGGTCGCCCTGCTGCCCAGCCTCGACCCGACCACGATGGGCTGGCACCAACGCGACTGGTACCTCGGCGGTCACGCCAACACGCTGTTCGACACCAACGGCAACGCCGGCCCCACGGTCTGGTGCGACGGGCGCATCGTCGGCGGCTGGGCCCAGCGCCGCTCCGGCGAGGTGCGCTCCGAGTTGCTGGAGGACATTGGCGCCGACGCCGCGGCCGGCGTCGAGGCCGAGGCGGCCCGCCTCACATCGTGGCTCGGCGACGTGCGGGTCACGCCCCGGTTCCCGACGCCCCTCCAGCGCCGGCTCTCGGCCTGAGTACTCTGAACAACAGCCTCGCGAACGTATCAGCTGCGACTGTGCCAGGCGGCGTTGTCGACGACCGGAAACCCCGGCAGGGCGGGCGCCCAGGGTTCGTGGGAAGTGATCCGCGGCCCGGCATGTCCGGCACCGGGCTCGTAGTTACGTGACAGCACCCCTGCTGGACGCACCAACTAGCACTAGCTAGAGAGGGCGGGGGCCGATCAAACGTCACCCTGGAGCAACGGGCCACGGCGGCATGGCCCCTTCGGGCCACGGCGGCATGGCTTCTCCGGGCCATTTCTGAAAATGGCCCGTGACAGCGGCCGTGGCCGAGCGCATCATCGACCTGTTCGGCGACAGCACCTGGCGAGGCGGAGGAACGACAGCAATGACGATGCGCGGCCAAGACCCGGCACTTCGAACCTGGCTCCGGCGCATCGTCGTGGTCAGCCTCCTCGCCCTGACGGTGGGGGGCATGGCCCCGGTCGGACCTGCCCTCGCTCAGGGGGCACCCCCTCAGGGAGCACCTTCTGCCGGCCCTGCGACGCCAACGCTGCCTACGCCTGGCCTGGCTGGCGAGGCCGCCCTGGCCGGCAACCCGGTTCCGGACGCTCCCGCTCCTGCCGTCGACCCCGCCAGAGCGCTTCCAGCTGCGCCCGCGATACCCCGGCCGAAGCCCGGCGAGGAGCTTCTCGACCGTCGGACGGTCAACTCCAAGACCTTCGCCACCGACAAGCCGGGTGAGCTGCGCACGGAGCTCTACGAAGCGCCAGTCCACTTCAAGGACCGCCAAGGCCGCTGGACCGCCATCGACGACACGCTCGGCACCTCCAAGGACGGGCGCCGGCGCAATACAGCCAACGTCTTCGACCTGTCGTTGGCCGACAGCTCCACCGATAAGGCGGTAGCCCGCCTCGCCGTCGACGACAAGCACTCGGTGGGCTTCGCCCTCGACGGTGCCGCCAAGGTCAAGGCCAAGGCGGAAAAGGACAGTGTCACGTATGAGAAGGTCCGCAAGGACACCGACATGCGCCTCACCTCCCGCCGGGGCGGGGTCAAGGACGAGCTCGTGCTGGCCTCGCCGGCCGCCCCCGACCACTTCGTCTTCCCGCTGGAGCTCAAGGGCCTCTCCGCCTCCCTCGACGAGGCCGGCAACGTGATCTACCGGGACGAAGCCGGCGTCGAGCGGGCCCGGACCCCCCACGGCTTCATGACCGACGCCAACATCGACCCCCGCTCGGGGGAGGCGCCGATGTCCCTGGGCGTGACCTACGCCCTCATCCCCTGGAACGGCAACGGCACCGCCCTGGAGGTCCGCCTGGACCGGGCCTGGCTGGACGACCCGGCCCGGGTCTATCCCGTCACGGTGGACCCCGAGATCCACAACGCGGCCTGGGGCGACGACACCTACGTGATGTCGGGGTTCTACCGGGACAATTCCTATGACGCCGAGCTCAAGGTCGGCACCTATGACGGCGGGGCCCACATCGGCCGGGCCTTCATGCACTTCGACAGCGGCGCCATCACCAACGCCACCGTGACCCGCGCCGAGCTCCACCTGGCCGAGCGCCAGTCCTGGAACTGCAACTATCAGCCGGAGCCGGTGTGGCGGGTCGGCGCGGGCTGGAACGGCCGGGGAATCCCGGACTGGTCACAGCAGCCGCCCACCGACCCCAGCGCGATCGCCGGCGGCACCTTCGCCAACGCCGGCTGCAGCAACCGCCTCGCGGTGTGGAA
>JANMRJ010000155.1:0-5229 GCA_031370985.1 Acidimicrobiales bacterium | reverse complement strand
GGCGGGGGCGGGATGGCGCCGAGCTGGGTCATGAGGCCCATGAGGTCGGGCAGGCCCCAGTGCTCCTGGATGCGGCCGTCCACGTAGTGGTTGATCCCGAACGCCGCCCATGTGCAGTGGCGGCCGGTGGCGGGGACGCCCATGAACGGCCCGTCGTTGGTGCCCTCGCCGATCACGTAGGTGCAGACCTTGTCGCCCTCGGCGACCAGGTCGGTGATGGTGAACACGATGTCGGGGAACGCGGAGCGGAACATGCGAAAGACCATCTTGATCGTCTCCACGCCGGGCGGCGCGCCTGGAGGCGCGCTGTGCTCGACGTAGTCCGCCGCGAAGAACTCATCGACGCCGTCGATGTTCCCCTTGTTTATCTCGGCGACGAACGCGCGGTAGTGGGCCTTGTTGTCTTCTTCAACCGACATGGCGTCAGCCTTTCTCGATCAACTGCCGCCGGGAAGGAGGCCGATCTGCTGGAACAACGTAAGGGTGTCCGCCGACACCCACCGCTCGACGACTTTGCCGCCGGCGAACCGCACGAAGTCGGTGTGGCTCCACGTGACCGTCTTCCCCGTGGGGGCGACGCCGAGGAACTCACCGGTGTGGGTGCCGGTCAGGAGCGAATGGGCGACGGCCTGGTTGCCCTCGACCGGGACGTTGCCCACATCGACGGTGACCGAGAGATCGCCGAACGCGGCGCGCAGGCCCTGGGCGCCGGCGATGACGCCGGCCCAGTCGGTGGTGCCCCACACCGGGTTGTGGTCGACGAACGAGTCCTGGTCGACCAGCTCGGCCAGCATCGCCTCGTCGGGCTTCCCGAGGGCCTCCACGAAGCGGATGGCCACGGCCCGGTAGTCCTCAGGCGTGGCGCCCGGCTCCTCGACGGCCTTGGAGACGGCCTCGCCCCATTCGGAGGACCGGCCGGCGGCGACAGCCCCCGGGCCGGCGATCGGCATGGCGCCGAGCTGCTGCATCATGCCCACCATGTCGAGCTCGCCCCAGCCTTCGGAGACCTGGCCGTCGATGACCCGGTCGAGCCCGACGGAGGTCACGTGGACCTCCTTGCCGCTGGCCGGAATCCCATAGAACGACTCCGTCTGCGTGCCGTGCCAGGTGTTCCGTATGCCGACGAGGTCGCCCTCGACGATGATGTCGTCGACGGTCATGTGACCGACGACGAACGCGGTGCGCCACGTCTTGATGAGGTCGATCAGGCCGTCTGGGCCCATGCCCACGGCCTGCCCGCCGGCCCCGTGCACGGTCATCACGGGGGCGATGATCTCGTGAGCCAGGTCGTAGTTGCCGCCCGACCAGCCCTCGTCGTTCCAGCGGCGGACGACTGCCTTGGCTTCCTCCGGTGTGCTCATGAAACTGCTCCCGGGGACCTATTCGCCCGTAGCCCACTGCGATTGGGCCTTCTGGCTGGCGTCGTCGCTCCCGCCGGCGGGATCGGGGTCGTTCGACGCCGTGGTGGCCCCGCCACCGCCGCCTGCACTCTGCGAATCGACGTAGGCGCGCATCACTGCGTTGGCGTTGGCGTGCATCGCCGCGTACTCCGGCCCATAGAGGAAGGGCAGGTCGGGCAGCGGCACGCCGGCGAGCGACCACTCATAGAGCGGGGTCTCCTGGATGAGGCAGTAGGTGTAGGGGCGGGCGAGTTCGCCCACCACGCTGATGAACGTGTCCGTCATCTTCTTGAGGAGATCGCGCTTCTGCTCGTCGCTGGTGAGGACCACGCCTTTGATGGTCTGGATGGTGATGATGGGCATGCCGGGCTCCCTTGCCTCGTGACAGGTGGCTCTCAGAACAGATGTCTAGGACCAGAACTCGTCGTACTCCGCCGTGCCGTCGCCGAAGATGCCGCCTTTGCCGGCGATCACCTTGCCCTCCCGCCAACGCAGGACGTGGGCCACGTCGATGTTCAACTTCATGCTGGGGTCGTGCGACCGCGTCCCCTGGTTGTTGGTGACATCGCAGGAGTAGTCGTCGTTGGTCATGATCGAGATGACCTTCATGTGAAAGCTCCCGCCGCTGAGCTCGCCGACCTTGGCCATGAACCCCAGGAACCCGTCGAGGCCGTACTTCCAGCCGGAGAGCTGGTTGTGGCCGGGCACCAGCCACACCATGTCCTCCGCCCAGAACTCGGAGCACAGAGACCGGTCGCCGGTACCAAGCACCTTGTAGGCGTTGCCGACGTGTTCGGGCGTGACATGAACCGACATGGTCGAAAACTCCCCGCTAGGTGGCCTGCGGCCGGTGGTCAGCGGATCCGTTGCTACCACCGTTCCGCAGGAATTGCCAGAGGATCGGCGCAAGGCCCAACGCCGGCCGTTGACAGCCTTGGGGCCGAGGCGCAGGCTGCCGAAAGGTGTCCGTACAGAGCGGCACGCCGTTCGTACAATGCTCGGGGGCGGGACGTGGATCCCGGCCCGGCACCGACTGGTGGAGGTCGTGATGACGACAGAGAACGTGGACCCGGCGGCGCCGCCGGCCAAGAGGACCCAGGCCATCAGCGACCGGCACCTCTACCGGATGGGCGTGGTTGCCGGCGGCGCCGGGGCGATCGTGGCCTTTCCCTTCGTCGCCCTGCACCCCCACCTGCCGCCGGGCGACGCCACGGGCGTGCTCCAGACGGTGCTCGACTTCCCGGCGTGGCTGTTCCTGCACTTCGGGCTGATGATGGTGCTCATCGTGCTGCTCATCGCGCTGAGCGCGTTCTCCCGCTCGATCCAGGACGACCGGGCCACGGCGTGGGCCACGTTCGCCTTCGTCGTCGGCCTCGTAGGCTCCGTCTTCGCCATCCTCGGGCAGGGCGTCGACGGCCTGGGCCTCAACGTCGCCGCCCACGTCTGGCAGGCCACGCCGGAGGACCAGAAGTTCGCCGCCGTGCTGACCGGCGCCGGCGTGATGGGGGTGGCCACCGGCATCTTCATCCTCGTGCTGTTCTTCTATTTCGGACTCACCTCGCTGGCGTACTCCCTCGCCTTCGGCCTGAGCGAGGAGTACCCCAACTGGCTGGCGGGCCTCGCCTTCCTCGGCGGCTCCCTCGGGTTCAGCGCCGCCCTGTTCACCTACTTCGCCGACTTCTCCGACCCCGTCTACTACGGGCTGTTCATCCCCTCCGCGGTGGTGTTCCTGATCTGGGTGTTCATCGCCTCGATCATGCTGTGGCGACGGGAGCTGCGGGTGCCGACGCCGGCCAAGGAGAAGGCGGAAGTGAAGGTGAAGGTGATGTCGTCCGTATCGCCGGCCGAACCCGCCCCGAAGGCCAAGCCGGTGGCCAAGGGCGGCTGAGCCCACACGCGACGCCCTCACGCGAAGGCGGCGGCGTTCTCCGTCGCCCACTCAGCGAAGGTGCGGCCCGGGCGACCGAGAATGTCCGCCACCGCTGGGGTGACCCTGTCGAACTCGCCGGCGCGGACCATGGCGTAGTAGCGGGCCAGGGAGTCGACCAGCGCCGGCGGCGCCCCCGCTCCGCCCATGGCCTGGCGGAAGGCCTCATCTCCGATGTCGACGTGGCGTACCTCGGTGCCGAGCACGGCGGAAAGCGCGGCCGCACAGTCGGCGGACGTGATCGCCTTGGGGCCGGTCAGCTCGTAGGTCTGGCCCTCGTGGCCCGGCGAGGTCAGCACCTCGGCCGCGACCTCGCCGATGTCGGCCGGGTGGATCATGGCGTGGGCCCCGGTGCCCGTCGGCTCGTAGATCACGCCCTGGGCGGCGATCGTGTCCCGCCACATCACCGAGTTGGCCATGAAGATGCTCGGACGCAGGATCGTCCACGACAGCCCGGAGGCGCGCAGCCGCTCCTCGCCGGGGACATGGAACGGCCCCGATGCCACGCCGGCCATGACGCCCTGGGAAGACAGGAGCACGACGTGGCCCACGCCGGCCGCGACGGCAGCGTCGATGACATTCGCCTCCTCGGTGACAAGGTCGTTCCCTGCGGCGATGAGCAGCACCTTCTCGACGCCCTCGAGCGCCGGCGGCAGGGTCTCCGCCCGGTCGAGGTCCCCGACCACCGCCTCGATGTCGGGCCAGGCCGCGGCCGTCCTCGCCGGGTCGCGGGTGAGCGCCCGGACCTCGACGCCCTTCTCCAACAGCCGCCGCACCGCCGGCGTGCCGACCTTGCCGCCAGCGCCAATCACCAGGATCACAGTGCCTCCCTCTCCGGCGGGACGGGACGCGCCGCGGGCCGCAATGGCGTGCCTCCTGCCGTAGGTGCCGAGCCTAGCTAGCCCTGGCCCGCGACCGCCATCGCCGCGGGCCGGGTGAGCATTCGCAAACGCGTGCACGGTTTCGGCGAGCCCTGGCGCCGCGGCAAGGGCCGGGTGTTATCGTCGGCGGTCGACGTAGGGGGATGGCGGGCTGGCGTCCCTGCCGGCTCGGGCAAGACTTCGAGGGGACGGAATGATGGCAGACCAGCTGGCCATGACGGCGGGCCGTGCCCAGCCGCTCGGCGCCACCGTCAACGGCGACGGCGATGGCAGCGGGGTCAACTTCTCGATCTACTCCGAGCATGCGTGGTCGGTGCAGCTGCTCCTGTTCGCCGACGATGCCGCGCCGCAGCCGCACACGGTCATCGACCTCGACCCCGAGGTGAACAAGAGCTTTCACTTCTGGCACATCCACGTACGCGGCGTGGGACCGGGCCAGATCTACGCATACCGCATGGACGGCCCGAAGGACACCAGCCAGAGCGGCTGTCGCTTCAACCCCAACAAGGTGCTCATCGACCCCTACGCCCTGGGGAACGTCAACACGCTCTGGGACCGCGGCGACGCCGTCGGGCCCAAGGACAACGTCGAGACCTCCATGCGCAGCATGGTCCTGGACCCCGAGGACTACGACTGGGAGGACGACGAGTTCCCGGACATCCCTATGGCCGAGTCGGTCATCTACGAGATGCACGTGCGGGGTTTCACGAAGTCGCCGACGTCGGGGGTCACCAACCCCGGCACGTTCCGGGGAGTGATCGAGAGGATCCCGTACCTGAAACGCCTGGGCGTGACCGCGGTCGAGCTTCTGCCGATCTTCGACTTCGACGAGTCGCAGATCCTGCGCAACGGCCCTGACGGCAAGCCGCTGCGGAACTACTGGGGCTACGACCCCTACGGCCACTTCGCCCCCCAGTCCTCCTACTGCGTGGAGCCGGAGGAGGGAGCCCACCTCCGCGAGTTCCGAGACATGGTCAAGGCCCTCCACAAGGAGGGCATCGAGGTCATCCTCGACGTGGTG
>JANMRJ010000140.1:0-1936 GCA_031370985.1 Acidimicrobiales bacterium | reverse complement strand
CCGGCGATCGCCTCCAGTCGCTCACCGCAGTACCGGCGGGTCAGCTGGTGGAACTCGGAATGTGACGCTTCCCAGGCGTCGAGATTGCCGTTTTCGAGGGCTGCCTCCACGCTCTGGAGGCGATCTCTCAGTTCAGCGATGTCTGCGTCCGTCAAGCGCGGCACGGAGAGATGCACGCCAAACGACTCCAGGACCACACGAAGGCTGTACACCTGCTCGAGATCGGGCAGGGACAACTGCGCCGTGCGTACCCTGCGGTTTGCCTCCGAGAGGATCAGGCCCTCAGCCTGCAGCATCCGGAGCGCCTCCCGCAGGGGGGTTCGGCTGACCCCCAGCTCGCGAGCGAGCTGGACCTGGGAGATGGGTACGCGCGGGTCAAATCGGCCCTGCAGGATGCGCTCGCGCAACTCGTCGTACACGATGAGCGCGCTTGGGCGCTCGGTGTCATTTGGATGGCCCGGTCGAGCCTCCGCTTGCGGATCCGCGGGGATCTGCTCGAGAGCACCGGTCATGACTCCACGCCACGTCCAGCGAGCGACAGCTCGGCGGCGACCTGGATGATCAGATCTTCCTGACCGCCGACCGCCATCCGCCGCCCGAGCTCCACTAGAAGATCGCGCTCATCGATGCCGAACTGCTCGGCCGCGCGCTTGGAATGGCGCAGGAAGCTGGATGCCACCCCGGCATAGCCAAGGGTCAAGGTCGAGCGGTCGATCACCGGGGGCGCGACCATGAGCGGGCGCACCTCTTCGTCGGCGGCGTCCTCGAGCATCCAGAGGTCGACACCCGTATCGACCCCCAGCCGATCGAGGACGGCCACCAGGGCCTCCATCTGGCAGTTGCCCGCCCCCGCGCCCAGGCCCGCGAGGCAGGCGTCCGCGAGGGTCGCACCGGACTGGATCGCCGCGACCGTGATCGCAACCGCCAGGGACAGGTTGTTGTGGGCGTGGATTCCCACCTCGACATCGGCCGGCAGAGTCGCGCGAAATGCCTCCACGCGGGCACGGGCGCCATCGACGGTCAGCGCCCCCGCCGAGTCCATGATGTAGACCGCGTTGGCCCCGGCATCGGCCATGATCCGGGCCTGCTCGGCCAGCTCCGCCGGCTCGACCATGTGGGACATCATCAAATCGCTGTGCACCTCCATCCCGAGTCGCCGCCCGAGCGCGATGTGCTGCACTCCGATGTCGGCCTCCGTGCAGTGGGTGGCCACGCGCAGGACACTCGCTCCCAAGCTGTGGGCCCTTCGGAGGTGCTCCTGGGTGCCGATGCCAGGTTGAAGGACGGCGCACAGCTTCGCCCGAGTGAGGACCTCCGCGGCCGCCGCGAGAAGCTCGTCGTCGGAGTGGGCCGAGACGCCGAACTGGATGGATGAACCGCCCAGCCCATCGCCATGACCGACCGACACGGCGAACACGCCGGCGGCTTCGAGCCGCCGTGCGATACGCCGGACCTGGTCAGGCGTGAAACGGTGACCAATGCCGTGCGATCCATCGCGCAGGGTCGAATCGTTGAGCCGAACCCGCAGGGTTGACGGGAGTGTCATGCGGACGCGGCCATGGGTGTCCGTCTCTCCAGGATGAGCTCGGCTACCCGGATTCCGGCCGAGGTCATGATGTCCAGGTTGCCGGCATACGGAGGCAGGTAGTCGCCGGCCCCCTCGACTTCGAGAATCACCGTGATCAGCTCGCCTTCGATGACCGGCGGCACCTTGACGCGGTAGCCCGGGACGTAGGCCTGGACCCGGGCGACCATCGCTGCAATGCTTCGCAGGACTTCGTCTGGATCGAACGACGTCGATCGCACGTACACGGTGTTGCGCATCAGGATCGGCGGCGTGGCGGGGTTCAGGACGATAATCGCCTTGCCCGCAGCCGCCCCACCGACCTCGCACAAAGCCTCCGCGGTGGCAATCGTGAACTCGTCGATGTTCTGC
>JANMRJ010000085.1:0-5000 GCA_031370985.1 Acidimicrobiales bacterium | reverse complement strand
GCCGGCGATCTCGACGGCGAAGCCCTCGCTGCGAAGGCGGGCGGCGACGGCCGACGCGATCGACGCCTCGTCCTCAATGGGCGGTCCAGAACGCTCGGGTGTTGTCCTGCTCGAGGTCCCGGTAGAAGTCGAGCGTCGCCGGCGGCCAGCCGTCGAACACCCCGGTCAGCCCTCGGCCAGCAGCATGTGCGGCGACGACTGGTACTGGTACGGTTCCCTCAAATCCATAACCTTGGCTGCCTTGGGCGTCAGCGCCTGAGGGGGTCCGATTCAGGCGGAGAGCGTGCCGAACGCTCACTGGGGGCACATCGTGAGTGCAGGACCGCGTCGCGCTGCTGGTCGCTGGTGGGTCGTTGCCGGGCTGCTCGTGGCCTCGCCACCAGTGGGTTTCGCGCCGCCGGGCGCCGCCGGGGTGAGCGGGTTGCCGCTGCTACTCCCGCCGGCGGCCGTGTGTGGCAACCCGCTCATCCTGAACGGCCCCCTCCTGAAGCCGGCCGGCGCCGTGGCGGTCCGTCCGGGCGACGACCTGCACGCCGTCACCCAGTCCAGACCACCGGGGACGACGTTCTGGCTGGCGCCAGGTACGCACCAGTTGGGCCCGAGCGAGTTCAGCCAGGTCGTCCCCAAGGACAACGACACCTACATCGGGGCCCCCGGCGCCGTGCTCGATGGGCGTGGCGTGAACCGCTACGCGTTCACCCAGCAGGCGACAGGTGTCCAGGTTCGGAACCTGACGATTCAGGGTTTCGTCGCACCCCCGAACGAGGGGGTCGTGAACCACGACTCGGCGGCCGGTTGGGTGATCGAGGCCAACACCATCAAGAACAACCGGGGCGCGGCGGTGATGATGGGTTCCGCCAACACGGTGCGCCTCAACTGCCTGGCCGACAACGGCCAGTACGGCATCAACGCCTACCGGACCGGTGGCCTGGCTGGCATCACGGTCGACCGGAATGAGATCGCGCGCAACAACACCGATGACTGGGAGGCGCGCGTGCCGGGTTGCGGCTGCGCCGGCGCCACCAGGTTCTGGGAGGTCAACGGCGCCACCGTCACCGGCAACTGGGTACACGACAACAAAGGTCCGGGCCTCTGGGCTGACACCAACAACGTCGGTTTCCGAATTGAGGGCAACCTCATCGAACGCAACGACGGCGAAGGCATCGTCTACGAGACGTCGTACAACGCCCGCATCGCCAACAACACGTTGCGCCGGAACGCGCTGGTGAAGGGCAGGCAGTTCGCGGCCCGGAACGACTCGTTCCCGGTCGGCGCGGTGTACATCTCCGAGAGCGGGGGCGACGCCCGGCTCAATGGCGGAACCTACGCGGCGATGGAGATCACCAACAACTACTTCGAGGACAACTGGGGTGGTGTCGTCCTCTGGGAGAACGCCGACCGCTTCTGTAACTCCCCGGCCAACACCTCAACCGGCGCCTGCACGAAGGGCGGGGCCGCGACCCTGTCGATGTGCTCCGCGGCCACGATCGCGACCCAGCCCTACCTGTCCGACTGTCGATGGAAGACGAAGAACGTGGCCGTCCGTGGGAACGACTTCCGGCTCGACAAGGCTGCCATTGGCTGCACCCCCGGCGCGCCGTGCGGACGGCAGGGCCTGCTGTCGAACTACGGCACGTTCCCCTCGTGGTCGCCCTACCAGGCCCGGACCGTGAGCGATGCCATTACGTTCCAGCAGAACAACCGGTTCAGCGCCAACCGCTACGTCGGCGACTGGAAGTTCGTGCCCTACACGCTCGGGGGCTTGCAACCGCTCCCGGTTTGGCAATCGGCCTTCGGCCAGGATCTCGACAGCTCCCTCACCCCGGCCCTCACGCCGCTGGCCCAGAACGGCGTCGAGGCGCCGGCGTTGCCCTCGTTGCCGGCGAACGCCATCGACGCGGACACGGCCACGATCGAGTCGTCGATCGGCCAGTGGATCCCGTGGTTCTCCGCAGCCACGACGCGCTCGGGGGCCGCGGCCCACAGCGGAGCGAACAGCCTCAGGGTCGACATCACTGCGCCCTACGGTTGGGGGGTCCAGCTCAGGAACTGGCCCGGTTTCACGGCGTCGCCCGGGCTGCACGTGGTGAGCTTCTGGGCTGCGGCCGGGTCGACGACGGCGTTGTCGGTCGATATGGCGGTGCATTGGCGCGACGCGTCGGGCCACGACCTCGCGGTCGACACCCTCTCGATCGCGTTGCTCACCCCGGCCTGGCAGCACGCATCGGCGATCGTCTCGGCGCCGGCGGGGACCGCGGTGGTGTCGGTTGACTTCACGAACTCCGCCGGTGGCCCCGGCGATTCCCTGTACATCGACGACATTGTCGTCTTCGGGTAGCGGGGGCTGATCAGTCCCTGGGAGTTGTCGTCGTCTTGGTCTGCGTGCTCGAGTGTGAGCCGACGAATGCCGAGGAGACCTGGTGGTGGCCCAGAGCCCGGAACGCCTCGAACTGGCGGTGGTTGAAGACCTGGTCGGCCGTCGAGTCGTCCGGGAAGATCGCCTCGGACTCGGCGAATCCGTGGACGTCGAAGGGCAGGTCGGGCGTGAGGGCGGTCTCGATGTAGCGGATGGTCCCGGTGGCGCCGACGCTCGACCACGTGTAATTGCTCACCACGGACGAGTCCGACGCGAAGTGCTCCGCCTTCGATCTGTCCGTCGCCCGGCGCAGCTCCCGCTTGGGCGCTGGGTCGGCAGCGGCGAGCGGTGGTCGGAGCGGCGAAGGGTCAAGGGCGATGTCGATACCGAGTTCCTCGCGGGCGAGGGCGATGGCCTCGGCGATGGTGCCGAACGAGGCGGTGCCATCCCCAGCGGCGGAGATGCAGATGATCTCGGTGCAGCCGCGGCGGAGCAACTCGACCAGGCCCAGGTTGTCCCAGTGGCCCCCGTCGGACACGTAGACATACCGGCGGTGGAAGCTGTAGCTGTTGCAGACCTCGCGCAGGTACCAGGTCCACCCTGGCCGCCGCTGCCAGCCCCACTTGCCGGCGTTGGTCGGCCTCACCGCCTGGGGATGGGGGAGCCACACGCCGAGCCGTAGGTTGGCCAGGGCCAGGACAGAGCCAACCGGGCCGAGGTTCTGCTTGCCCATAGCTGGGGAGAATGCGGCACCGGATATCGCCATGGCCGACGGCACGGTGATGTCGAGTCGGCGGCTGGGCGGCAGGTTGGCCCAGTACTCGTGGGCGGTGCGGTACCCGACGAGCGGACCGCCGATGTAGTCGGCGTCGAAGGTGAAGGAGGCGGCCCGACGCCCGGGCGGCACCACGCCTGACTCGCTCAGGTTCACTGCGCAGCACAGGACGAGCTTCGGGCCCGGCCGCAGCGACGCCTCCGCGTCCGGGCGGAGGCCGCCCCACTGGCCCGGCTCCTCGGAGAAGGGAAGAAGCGCGTTGTAGGGGAACGGTCGGACCTTCGTCCCCGCTCGTTGGAGGATGTAGGCCCGGCTGAGCTGACGCTTATAGAAGGGGTACAGCGACCACGAATGGGCGTCGACCGTTGACGCGAAGGCGAGGAGCAGGCCGGCGACGATGGGGAACCGGACGTACTCGGCCCACCACGCCCAGTAGGGCAGGCGGTCGCGCACGAAAGACACGCCGATGAGCCGTCCGCCCAGCCCGTTGGGGATGGCGTACTGGAGCTGGGCCACGAAAGACACCAGAAGCCCCACCACCAGCAGCAGTCCCATCAGGACCTTCAGGGGGCTCAGCTCGTACCAGGAGAGCTGGTCCTTCGAGCCGGTCAGCACGTTCCGCAGCTTGGTCAAGGGCGACGTTGACTTCTCTTCGGCACCGGCCGGGCCGGTTCTCGCACGATTCTTGTTCCCGGTGAGGTACTGGCGTGCCGCGGTCAGTGTGACGGCGATCAGGCCCCCCGAGGGTAGGAGCGCATCGTTCAGCACCAGGTCCGTCCCCGGGATCCCGGCCGCGAACTTGGGGATCCACGCAGCCAGGGCGGGCAGGACGATCGTGACCAGCAGGCAGACCAGCCCGGTGAGGGCCAGGCTGAGGGCGAGGCGGCGCCAGATGTCCCCGGCCCGGCCTCGCAGTCGGCCGCCCATGACCACTAGCGCGGCGAGCCCGCCGGCGACCAGGAGGCCGAGGCTCGCCTCCCACATCCAGGTCCTGTACTCCGGATTGGGCCGGGCGGCCAGCCCGCCGGCGGAACGGACCTTGGCCTGGCCTGAGACCTTCATCTGGTCGGCCGGCAACGGCTCGTGGACGGCCGGTGTCTTGAGCGAGACCTTCGGCTGGGAGACGAACTCCAGATGCTCGTACAGCTGGCACGGCCGGGTGGTGGACAGGGTCTCGCCGAAGGCACAGAGAGCGGAGACATCGGCCTTGGTGCGGGCCTGTTCCGCGCACAGGTCCCCCAGCATCTTCGACGGGTCGTGCAGGCAGTCGAGAGTCAACCTGACCTTGGGTTGCACGATGACTGCGGCCTGCCCGTTCTTGACCTCGACGATGGCCGGGCGGTCGTCCACCTGGTCGACCCAGAAGCAGAACTGCCGGTCGCCGGGGTTGAACGCGGCGATGTCGAAGCACACCTGGTTCCGGTTGGGGCCCGGGTCGTCCTTCGGACCGGGATCTCGTTTCAAGAAGACCGCGTAGCGGCTGGCCCGCACAGTGGTTCCGTCGACCACCGCGTCGACCGCGGGGCGAGTCTCCACCCGGTCGACGACCATCGCTCCTTTGGAATCGCGGGCCAGAGCCGCCTCCCCGGTCTTGGCGTCGAGCTTCAGTTCGGGGTGGGTGGCGCCGATCGCCCACCCGATCGGCCGGCCGATCACGAAGAGCAGGAGCCAGATCAGGAGGAAGTTCACAACCACCCCGCCGAGGAGGCGTCCGACCCCCTTCATCCCGCCCTGGAGGTTGGGGATCAGGTACGACGAGTTGTCGCGGAACCAGCGCTCCTCGGGCGAGCCCCGGCTCCATGCCTGCCCGGGGGCCAGGGCCGGCGACTGGGCGTCGGAGACGGCCCAGCCGGCGGCCAGGTAGCCACC
>JANMRJ010000083.1:0-4754 GCA_031370985.1 Acidimicrobiales bacterium | reverse complement strand
CGTCGACCGTGGCCACACGCCGCACCCGTCGATGGGGCTGATCCCGCACCACCCGGCCGCGCCCATGTTCGCCAACGCCGGCATGAACCAGTTCCTCCCGATCATCCTGGGTGAGGAGCCGGTTCCTGACCCGCCGCGGGCCACGTCGGTCCAGAAATGCCTCCGGGTCAAGGGCAAGCACGACGACATCGCCAACGTCGGTGTCACCTGGGGCCACTGCACGTTCTTCGAGATGCTCGGCAACTTCAGCTTCGGCAACTACTTCAAGGCTGAGATCATCCCCTGGGCCTGGGAGCTGCTCACCGAGGTGCTGAAGATCGACGGCGACCGCCTCTGGATCACCGTGCATGACACCGACGACGAGGCCGCCGCCATCTGGGCCGACACGGTCGGCATCCCGGCCGAGCGCATCCAGCGCATGGGCGCCGACAACTTTTGGGAGATGGGTGAGACCGGCCCCTGCGGCCCGTGCTCGGAGATCTACTACGACCGCGGCGAGGACTTCGGCGGCCCCGGCGGCCCGGCGCATGGCGGCGAGGAGCGGTTCCGGGAGATCTGGAACCTGGTCTTCATGCAGTACAACCGCCAGGCCGGCGGCGCCCTGGCCCCGCTGCCCCTGCGGATCATCGATACCGGCGCCGGCCTGGAGCGCATGCTCACCGTCCTCCAAGGCGTGGACTCGGTGTTCGAGACCGACGAACTCCGGCGCCTCGTCGCCGCGGCCGAGGTGGCCACCGGCCGGCGGCTGGGCGACGACCCCACGGCCGACATCAGCCTTCGGGTCCTGGCCGACCACGCCCGCACCATCACGTTCATGGTCGCCGACGGCCAGACCCCCTCCAACGAGGACCGGGGCTACGTTCTGCGCCGCATCCTGCGCCGAGCCGTGCGCCACGCCTACGGGCTGGGGGTCGAGGGCCGGGTCCTGCCGGCCATGGTGGAAGCCGTGGTCGATGTCATGGGCCCCGCCTACCCGGAGCTGACCGCGGCCCGGGCCGACATCGTGGCCGTGATCGGCCGGGAGGAGGAGCGGTTCCACCGCACCCTGAAGTCGGGCTCGGCCATCCTCGACGAGGAACTGGCCAGCCTCGCCGAAGCCGGAGTGCTGGCGGGCGAAGTTGCCTTCCGGCTCCACGACACCTACGGGTTCCCGTTCGAGCTGACCCAGGAGGTGGCTGAGGAGCGTGGGTTCACCGTGGACCGGTCTGGGTTCGAGAGGGCAATGACCGTCCAGCAGGTCCGGGGACGCGACGCGGCGAAGGTCTCGGACTCAGTGGTTGCCCTCGACAAGGATGTCTACAAGACCCTGCTCGAACAAGGTCCGGTCACCTTCCTCGGCTACGACAAGGTGACGGCCACCGCCACCGTGCGGGCCGTAATCGGCGACGAGATCTTCCTCGACCGCACCCCCTTCTACGCCGAGGGCGGCGGCCAGGTGGGCGACACCGGCACCATCGCGAGCGCCACCGGCACCGCCCAGGTGCTCGACACCACCTACGCCCTCCCGGGCCTGCACTGCCACAGGGTCCGCATGGTCGACGGGACGATCGAGGAAGGCCAGGAGGTCACGGCCACCGTCGACACCGCTCGCCGGGAGGACATCCGCCGCAACCACACCGGCACCCACCTGCTCCACTGGGCCCTGCGCGAGGTGCTGGGCAGCCATGTGAAGCAGGCCGGCTCCCTCGTCGCTCCCGACAGGCTGCGGTTCGACTTCAGCCACTTCGAAGCCGTCACCCCCACCCAACTGGAGGCGGTCGAGGCCATGGCCAACCACCAGGTGCTGGCCAACGCGCCGGTGAGGGCCTACGAGGTGCCCAAGGCCGAGGCCGAGCGCCTGGGCGCCATTGCGTTCTTCGGCGAGAAGTACGGCGATGTCGTCCGGGTGGTCGAGGCCGGGCCGCGGTCGGTCGAGCTTTGCGGTGGCACCCACGTCGGAGCCCTGGGCACCATCGGGCCGATCAAGATCACCTCCGAGAGCTCGATCGGCGCCAACCTGCGCCGCATCGAGGCGGTGACCGGCATGGCCAGCCTCGACCGCATCCTCGACCATGAGCACACCTTGAGCCGCACGGCCACCCTCCTGCGGGTGACGCCGCCCGAGGTGCCCGACCGGGTCGAGCGCCTGCTCTCCGACCAGCGCGGTCTGGCCGATGAGATCAAGGCGCTGCGCCGCCACGGCGCCGGCGGCCGGGCCAAGGACCTGGCCGCCGAGGCCGTCGCCGGCGTGGTCGTGGCCCGCATCGACGGCATGACGCGCGACGAGCTGAAAGACCTGGCCCTGGCCGTCCGCGACCAGCCCGGCATGCGGGCCGCGGTCCTGGGCGGCGTGCCCGAGGGGGGCGGCGTGTCTCTGATCGCCGCCGTCGCCAAGAACGTCGGGCTCGACGCCTCCCAGCTCATCGCCGACGCGGCGAAGACGGTGGGCGGCGGCGGGGGCCGGGGCGCGGATGTCGCCATCGCCGGCGGGCGCAACGCGGAGCGGCTGGACGAGGCGCTCGACCAGGCCCGCCAGACGGCCGCCGACGCATGAGGCCACGTCCGTGAGAACAGTGGCCCTCGACCTGGGGACACGACGTATCGGAGTGGCGGTCAGTGATGCAGGGGGGATCATGGCAACGCCGTACAGCACCATTCAACGCTCGGGCGACGTAGTGGCCGACCGGGCCAAGGTGGCCGAGATCGTCGCCGAGATGGAGGCCGGGCTGGTCGTCGTGGGCCTGCCGCTGTCCATGGACGGTTCCGAGGGCCGGGCGGCCCGGGCGGCACTGGAGGAGGCGGAGGCGCTCCGGGCCGTGCTTGACGTGCCCGTCGAGTGCCACGACGAGCGGCTCACCAGCGTGACCGCCAACCGTTCCTTGACCGAGGCCGGCGTGACCGGCCGGCGCCGGCAAAAGGCCCGTAAGGCCGGCGCCGTCGACCAGGCCGCAGCCACCGTCCTCCTCCAGTCCTGGCTGGACGGTCACATGAACGGCGGCAACAAATGAGCGTCGACATACGCCAGGATTCTCCCGACTGCTCCCCCTACGACGAGCACGGCCGGCGTTGGCCGTTCGTCCTGCTCGTCATCGCCGTCGGCCTCCTGGTCGTCGCCGGCTCTGGGATCCTCTGGGTCCAGCGCCAGGTCAACCCTCCGGGCGACCCTGGGCCCGAGGTGCGCCTGACGGTGGCGCCGGGCATGTCGACCAGCGACATCGCTGTTCTCCTGGAGCGGGAGGGCATCATCGTCAGCGCCGACATCTTCAAGTACTACGCCAAGCTCACCGGCATCGGCTCGATCGAAGCCGGTGACTACACGCTGGGGAAGAAGTCCGACCTCAGCGATGTCAAGCGGGCGCTGGAGGGCGGGGCGGCGAAGGCCGAGGACGAGCGGTTCACGGTCCCCGAGGGGCTGACGCTGCCCGAGGTCGCCAAGGTCATTGGCGCGCTGCCCGGCCGCTCGGCGGCAAAGTTCATGGATGTCGCGAACAGCGGCTCCATACGCTCGCAGTACCAGCCGGCCGGCAACAACAGCCTCGAGGGCCTGATCCTGCCCGAGACCTATTTCATCACCAAGGGTGACGACGAGACGAAGATCCTGCGCAAGCTGGTCGACAGCTTCGACAAGCTGGCTACCCAGCTCAACCTTCCCGGCGCAGCGGCCAAGTTCGGACTGACGCCGTACCAGGCGGTGATCGTGGCATCGCTCGTCGAGCGGGAGGCCCGGGTCGATGAGGACCGCGGCAAGGTGGCCCGGGTCATCTACAACCGCCTCGCCGACAAGATGCCCCTGCAGATCGACGCCACCGTCCTCTATGCCCTCGGCCTGCCGGCGCAGGAGTCGGTGAGCTTCAAGGACCGCGAGGTGAACTCGCCCTACAACACCTACAAGATCGCCGGCCTGCCTCCGGGGCCCATCGCCAGCCCGGGCCGCAAGTCGCTGGAGGCGACGGCCGCGCCCACCGCAGGCAACTGGCTCTACTACGTGCTTACCGACGCCACCGGGCGGCACACGTTCACCAATGACTACCGCGAGTTCCTGAACGCGGTGAACCAGTGCATCGCCAAGGGGCTGTGCGGCTGACGGTCGCGAGTTCCGACACCCGGCTAGCCGCGATCATCGGTGCGCCGGTCCGGCACTCGCTGTCGCCGGCCATGCACAACGCCGCCTTTCGTGATCTCGGGCTCGACTGGGTCTACCTGGCGTTCGAGGTCGCCGTGGGTGGGGTCGACGCCGCCTTCGCCGGCGTGCGGGCCCTCGGCATTGGGGGACTGTGGGTGACCATGCCGCACACGGCCGCGGCCCGGGCCGCGCTCGACGAGGCGACGGGACGGGCCCAGGCGGTCGGCGCGGTCAATACCGTGGTGCGCCTCGACGGCGGGGAGCTCCTCGGCGACAACACCGATGGCGCCGGCTTCCTCGCTTCCCTCGCCGATGAGGGCTTCGACCCGGCGGGACGGGCCTGCGCAGTGGTCGGCGCCGGCGGGGCGGCCCGTGCCGTCGTGCACTCTTTGGCCGGCGCCGGCGCCGGCGAGGTCGTCGTGGTGAACCGCACGCCGGCGCGGGCCGAGTCGGCCGCGGCCCTGGCCGGCGGGGTCGGGCGTGCCGGCGGGCCGACGGACCTGAGCAAAGTGCTGAAGTTGGCGATTCAGCGCCTTCCGCGCCGCGGAATTCTCCTCCTTATTAGTGATTGCTATGGCGAGCCCGCCGAAGTGATCGACGGCCTGCGCCATTTGCGAGCGCGCGGGCAGGAATTGGTGCTCTTTCATCTGCT
>JANMRJ010000073.1:0-5661 GCA_031370985.1 Acidimicrobiales bacterium | reverse complement strand
GACCAGGCCGGCGGAGAGCCACGGTGCGAGCTGGAGCCGGCAGGCGGTTGGCGCGGTGGTGGAGGCTTCGGCGGGCTACCGGTAGGATGGGGAGGGCCCGTCAGCGAGGTGACATCGTCTAGGAAGTTGGCCCCGGCGGGCCGGCGAAGCGGGGCCCCGGCCGGCGCAGGACTCGTACCCGGAACGGCGCCACCGATCGGTCCGACGACCACGGGGCGAAGGGCGCCATCACCAGGGCGCACAGGGTGATCAGGACCACGTCGTAGTTCACCCGCCAGCCGGCGAAGTCGGCCCAGGCCTGGTCGCGGTCACCAACGACATCGATGCCGGCGCCGGCCAGGCGGTCGTAGACCTCGTCGAACTCCTCCCGGGCCACGCTGATGGGGCCGGCGGGGTCGGGGTCGGGGTCGTACGGGATGGCGAAGAAGTCGGCGATCCGCCGCAGGGCCACGTAGCCGGCCCGCACGCAGAGGGCGGCGTCGGGGTCGTGGGTGGCCACCGTCGACGCTGATAGCGCGGCGGCGTCGAGCACCGCGCCGGCGGCGGTGATCCAGGAGTGGTCGGGCTGGGGTGAGCGGAACCAGATGAGGGGAGCGAACGAGGTGTGGCTTTCCTCCACCTCCACGAACCACGTCTCCCATTGGTCCCACACCGCCCCGAGGCCCCCCATCCACCCGATCCGGGCGTAGCGCTCGAGCATGGCCGCGCCGAACGGGGGCGTGCCCGCCCGCACCTCCAAGAGGGTGACCGCCGCCTCCCGCCGGGAGAAGGCCTGGTACAGCGACGGCAGGTAGGTGATGAGCAGCGCCAGTAGGGTCAGGCCGATCCCCGCCTCGGTCAGGGCAAGGACGACGGAGGGGAGGTCACGGGGCTGGCTGAACCCGAGCGTGGTCAGCGACGACCCGCTGTCGGTCAGCGCTTCGCGCAGCGGGCGGGCGCCGAGGGACCAGAACATGGCCGAGTAGCCCGCCATCGTGATGGTCAGCCACGTCACGACCAGGGTCATGAGGGCGGCGGGGGCCATGCCGGCCATGACCCTGTCCCGGCGCTCGTACGTCGGCGACCGCCCGAGGCGGAGCCGGAAGAGCCGGCCCACCACGACGAACACCGCGCTGGTGAGCCGGGCCGGCACGCCACGGGGGAGGACCACGGTGCGGATGGCCGAGCCGACGGTGCCCAGCACGGCCGTGGCGCCGACGGCGAACACCACGACGGCGACGACGACCTCCACCCGGGGGAGCGTACGGGCACGCCGGGGCAGCGTACGGCCAACGCCGCGGCAGAATGGCCTCCATGGCCACCGCGGTGATCGTCGACGCCCTCCGGACCCCGCTGGGCCGGCGCAACGGCGCGCTCCGCGACTGGCACCCCGTCGACCTGACCGCCCACGTCCTGGCGGCCCTGGTCGAGCGCAACGACCTCGACCCCGGCGTGATTGACGATGTGATCGTCGGCTGCGTGAGCCAGTCCGGCGAGCAGGCACTGAACATCGCCCGCAATGCCGCTCTGGCCGCCGGCTTCCCCGAGTCGGTGCCCGGCACCTCCGTCAACCGCCAGTGCGGCTCGGGCCAGCAGGCCCTGCACTTCGCCGCTCAGGGGGTCATGGCCGGGGCGTATGGCGTGGTGATCGCCGCCGGCGTGGAGTCGATGACCCGGGTGCCCATGGGCTCGACCATCCTCAATGGGCCGGGGAAGCCGTTTGGGCCGCTGGTGGCCCAGCGATATCTGCCGGCGGGTGGGCTGATCCCCCAGGGCCTGGCCGCCGAGCGGGTGGCCCAGCGCTGCGGCCTGTCACGGGAAGCGCTCGACGCCTACAGCCTGGAGAGCCACCGGCGGGCGGCCCAGGCCACCGACGATGGCCGTTTTGCGGGCGAGATCGTGGCGGTGACGGTTGACACGTCCACCCGAAAGCGGCAGTTCACGGTCGACGAGGGCATCCGCCGCGACACCAGCCTGGAGGTCCTCGCCGCCCTCAAGCCGGCGTTCGTGAAGGACACGGGGACGGTGACCGCCGGCAACGCGTCGCAGCTCAGCGACGGGGCGGCCGCAGTGCTGGTGATGAGCGAGGCGCGGGCCGTGGCGCTGGGACTGGTGCCCCGGGCCCGCTTCGTGTCGTTCGCGGTCTGCGGCGACGACCCGTTGACCATGCTGACGGCCACCGTCCCGGCCACGGCCGCAGTGCTGGCCCGGGCCGGCCTCACGCTGGAGGAGATCGATGTGGTCGAGGTCAACGAGGCCTTCGCCGCGGTGGTGCTGGCGTGGGCGGCCGAGTGCCACCCCGACATGGAGCGGGTGAACGTCAACGGTGGGGCCATCGCCCTCGGCCATCCCCTCGGGTGCTCGGGCGTGCGCCTCACCGCCACATTGCTCGCCGAGCTGGAGCGGGCCGGCGGGCGCTACGGCCTGCAGACCATGTGCGAGGGCGGCGGCATGGCCAACGCCCTCGTGATCGAGCGGCTCTAGCTGATGTTCGGGTTCCTGTTCAAGCTGGTGCTGGCCATCGTCCTGTTCGTGCTGATCATGCGCTTCGGCATGCTGATGCTGGGCGGCCTGGCCCGGCCCCACCCGCCGCCCGATCCGGGGGAGATCCGCCGGGTCAACCTGCGCTACCGGTGCTCGATCTGCCTGACGGAGGTCAAGATGGTGCAGGCCACCGAGGAGTTACCCATGCCGCCGCGGCACTGCCAGGAGGACATGGACTTGGTGGCCCCGAGGTTTGAATAGGGTGTGGCGCTCCAGGAGTGAGGTCTGTTTAGACCTGTGACCAGGAGTTCGGGTTGTTGGTCTGAGTCGACTGGCCGCCGTGGGCCTCTGTGGGGGTGGAGACCGGCTGCCGGCCGTGCTATGCGGGTCGCTGGCGTGGCGGGCGGCGCCTGGGGCCTTCAGGCGCTGGGGGGTCGGTGGTTGGGGAGCCGGCGGCCTCGGACTGCTCAACTGCGTGCAGGGAGGCGATCTCCAGCTTGGCGACGATCTCCTTGAGGCGCCGGGCGTTGTCGAACCACTGCTGGTAGCGGGCGAGCTGGTCCCCGGTGAGGTAGCGGGTGACGGTCTTGCCGCCGACGGTGCGGGTCCATTGGATGTAGGGGCCGTGCAGGCTGGGCGGGTCGTTCCCGCAGGCGCAGTTCGGCTTGCCGCAGCGCATGTGGCGGCGGATCACGCTGCCGGGAAGCACCCCGTCGATGCTGGCCAGCTCGTCGGCGAGGCCTCGGCGGGTCGCCTCCCATGGCATGTGGGTCTCCCTGTCGGGCATCGCTGCTCCTTACCACCTTCGACCATCCCCCACCAGCAAACTTACAGCTATCACGCTGGAAGGAGCCCTGGCGTGGTGCCGCGGCTTGCTGGAGGAGGAGATCCAATGCCCACCACCCCTGCCGAGCCAGAGCCCTTCGCCCCGGCCCGCAACGGCTTCGACGAGATGTGCTGCTGGCTGGAGGGGACCGAGTCGGCGGCCCTGAGCCACGCCGAGCTGGAGGACCAAGTGGAGCGGCGCGGCCGCGAGCTGCAGCGGCTGATGCTCCAGAACCACCTCGACCTGCGCGCTCTTCGAGAGCAGCGCGTCCGGCCCGTCGACGCCACCGGGGTCACCCATGCCAACGTGGAGCCCGGCCACAGCCGCCAGCTCGCCACGGTCGTGGGAGCTGTGAGGGTCAGCCGCCTCGCCTACCGTCACCCGGGGACCTCCAACCTGCATCCCGCGGATGGAGCATTGAACCTTCCCGCCGAGATGCACTCCCATGGCCTGCGCCGACTGGCCGCGATCGAGTCGAGCCGAGGATCCTTCGAGGATGCCAGTGAGGCCATCGAGCGATCCACTGGGGTCACGGTGGCCAAACGCCAGGTCGAGTCCCTCACCGCCGCGGCCGCCGCAGATGTCGAGGGCTTCTACGCGGCGAGAGCCCCCGAGCCCGGCACCAGCAAGGATGTGGTGGTGATCTCCGTTGACGGCAAAGGGATCGTCATGAGACCCGACGCGTTGCGCCCGGCGACCGCGAATGCAGCCGGCGTGGCGACCGCCAAGCTCGGGAGCCGTCTGTCCAAGGGCGAGTTATGCGCATCTTCGCATAACTCGCCGTATGCACAGTCCGCGCTTATCCGCAGTTCCGCGGTGCGGGTGCGTGTTCCTGCTGGTGAGGGCGGTGCCCGGCTGCCTCCACTTCGCATAATCGCGGCGGGTTTGATCGATGCTGCTCAGCCTCCGGCGATGGGCGCTGGAGGGAGGAGGAGCAGATGTCGGATCGATCCGTTGAGTCCACTGGACCTCTCGCGTCACTGCGCGAGGGGTTCGAGGCAGAGCTGAGTCGCCTTGGTTACTCGGTGGGAGCGCGGCGCAGACAGCTGAGGCTGTTCGCCGACTTGAGCGCGTGGATGGCCGCAGAGGGTCTCGGGGCGGCCGCGCTGTCGGGGGGGCGGGTGGCGGTCTTCTTGGAGGTGAGGCGAAGCGAGGGGCGTGACCGGTTCGTGACACCGGCGGGGCTGGGCACGCTGCTCGGCTTTCTGCGTGCGGTCGGCGCGGTTCCGGAGGCTTCTCGGCCGGCGCCTGCGGGGCCGAGCGAGGTGGTGTTGGACCGTTACCGGCGGTTCCTGATCGAGGATCGGGGCCTGGCCGACGCGGTCGTCGTGATGTACGAGACGGGCGCTCGGCTGTTCGCTGACTTCGCCGGCTCGCGTGGCCGGGATCTGGGCGAGGTAGATGCCGCCGATGTGAGCGCGTTCGTCGCCGATCACTGCGCCCGGCCCGTCAAGCTGGCGGCACCGGAGCTGGTCACGATTCTTCGCGGGTTCCTTCGGTTCATGTACGTGGAAGGGATCGTGATCGCGCCGCTGGCGCAGGCGGTGCCGCCGGTGGCGTCGTGGAGCGCGTCCGCGCTGCCCAGGGCGCTGCCTGCGGGGGTCCCGGCTCGCCTGCTCGCCAGCTGCGACCGGAGCACGGTGGCAGGTCTTCGTGACTACGCCATGTTGATGCTGCTGACCCGTCTCGGGCTGCGGTGCGGCGAGATCGTCGCCATGGCCTTGGAGGACTTCGAATGGGCGGCAGGCGAGGTCGTGATCCACGGCAAGGGGCGCCGCGAAGAACGCCTGCCGCTGCCCGTCGAGGTGGGTGACGCGGTCGTCGACTATCTGCGCATGGGGCGGCCCCGAACCGAGTGTCGGGTCGTGTTCCTCCGGACTCTGGCCCCGCTGATCGGCCTGAGCCGGGCGTCTGTGACCCAGGTGGTCTACGCGGCCTGCGGCCGCGCTGGAGTACCGCGGGCGAGCGCTCATCGTCTGCGTCACACCCTGGCAACGGACCTATTGCGGGCCGGGTCCTCACTCGGCGAGATCGGGCAGGTCCTCCGTCACCGGTCGATCTCCACGACTGCTTTGTACGCGAAGGTCGACCACGACGCTCTCGCGACCCTCGCCCGCCCCTGGCCGGGCGGCCGGGCATGAGCGCGTTGTCCGACGCCGTCGCCGAGTACTTGACGGTGCGCAGGGCGATGGGACACAAGCTCGAGCGCAGCGAGGTGCTGCTCGCCCAGTTCGTGGCCCACCTGGACGCTGTCGGTTCGAGGGCCATCACGGTGGACGAGGCCGTGGCCTGGGCCACCGCACCCGCCGGGGCCAGCCGGGCATGGATGGGGATCCGGCTCGGCGTCGTCCGCAGCTTCGCCGCCTGGCTGC
>JANMRJ010000035.1:0-2226 GCA_031370985.1 Acidimicrobiales bacterium | reverse complement strand
AGACCAGGAAGTGGCCCCGGTCGTCACGGTCCTGGCGGATCTCCTCGGGGAGGGTGACCACCCGAAGGAGCTCGACGTCGTCGCAGTCGACCTCGACCATGATCGGCATCACGAACCGGACCCAACGCTTGGTCATCAGCTTGCGGCTTCCGCGGTGATGGCGTCCATGTGGGCGTAGAGGGTGCCGCGGCTGACCCCGACCATCCTGGCGATGGCGGAGATGCTGTTGTCGGGCAGCAACGAGCGGGCCGCAGCGATCTTCTCCGGCGTCATCACCGGTGGCCGTCCGCCGACCCGGCCCCGTGCCCGGGCCGCATCCAGGCCCTCCCGGGTGCCCTCGACGATCAGTTCCCGGATGAACTCTGCCAGGGCGGCGATGACGTGGAAGACGAGCTGGCCGCCTGGGGTGGTGGTGTCGAGCTGCTCGTGCAAGGACCGGAAGCCGACGCCGCGTCGGCGTAGCTCGGCGACGATGGCGATGAGGTCCTGCAACGAGCGGGACAGACGGTCCAGACTGGCCACGACCAGGGTGTCGCCCGGCCGCATGAAGTCGAGGGCCTTCGCCAGCTCGGGCCGGGCGCTGGTCTTGCCCGACCGCTTGTCGGCGAAGATCCGCAGGCAGCCGGCGGCGGTGAGCGCGTCGGTCTGGCGGTCGAGGTTCTGGTCGCGAGTGCTGACCCGCGATTAGCCGACGAGAGCGCCGGTGAGGACGGCGGGCTCGGCTTCGAGGACGGACGGGGCGGTCTTCTTCCTCGGCACCACGCCGGACAGCGTACAGAAAACGGCTCACGTCGGTTTCCGAACACAAGCGGTTTCCGGCACCGTTTCTTGCACAGCCCTGGGTCCGATCCGGCCTGGATCGCCGGCTTGTTCAGAAAACGCTCGTTTTCTGACACGAGCACACACTTGTGGTTGCCTTTATCGAAGGCTCAACGCAATCCGAAAAGAACGTCGGCCTTCCGCTCCTCGCAGGTATCCCCACATGGCCAAGGACACCCACCCGATGATTGGCGCCGTTGCGGGTAGCCGGAGCAACTGTGGGTGGTCGTAAACCGCTCGAGCGGAAGGGCCAAGTGTCCCCACAACCATCATACTTCCAAGAAGTGCATTACGAGCGAGTAGGCCTCGCACGCTCTGGCGGGAGTTCGCCTTCGGGGCTCCGCATCCGCAATGCCCCGTTCTCACGATACTGGCAGTGCCGTATATCGACAGCGACGCAAGGGCGACTAGGGCGATAGCCATGCGAACACGGGTTGATCCTATCGCTCCACCAAGCGAGACTATGAAGAAGCATTCGCCCAAAACGGTGACGTAATAGAGTCTTGTCATCCAGCGGGATGGAAGAGTGAACGGGAGTCACAATCGGTTTCGCAATGCCTGCGGCTGCCCAACACGCGACAGTAGAAATGATGCTGCGATCCCTGCCGACAGAATACGCGCCGCCACTGCGACGAATTGCCAAGGTGACAACACGAATCCCTTTAGGATGCAGGGCGCCGTCGACCGATCACATCAGAACGGGCCGCGTTCTGCAAGAAGCGGTCCAAGTGGGTCGCGCCTGAGCCAATACGTTGAGCGAGCGAGTCGCTCGACTCACCGGCCGGCAGGATGCCCGGAAGCATGGTTCCCAGAACTGGCACTTCGAATCCCCACACGGGAGAGCCGTCAGCGAGTATCTTGGCGGTAATCTCGAATCGCTTGAACCGGATCCTGGATCGGCCGGCTCGCTGCTCGCGCCTTTCCCGTGCTACTTCTGGATATCCCCTGTCGAGAGCCGACCGGAGGTCGTCGGCGGTCTCTGCGGGCATTTGCGCGGCGAAATCCAGTAAGGCATGGATCTTTGACAAGGCGGACACCTCAAGGGCCTCATCCGAATTGTCCGTGGGCGCGACCCAGAGTTCGGTTGGCCAAGTCGGCGGCACCGATATCGCCCGCACCAGCGCATTTCTACCTAGGAGGTAATTTAGTACGAGGGACGAACTTTCTACCACCAGCGATATAGTGGCAGTATATGTTGCAGCGGCCTGCTGGGGCACCGCATCAGCGACGGGAGAAACCTCTACGTTCCAGTTGCCTGCCATGAGCCAACCACTCCTATTCGTATAGGGACACTATGCCGTACGGTATGTGCAGGAACATGCCCCGTTGTTGCAGACTGCCCCCGCGCTTCGGTCAGAGGCCGGTGAGAGGTGAGTCAGAGGCCGGTGATCGGGGGTTCGCAGAGGC
>JANMRJ010000023.1:0-1960 GCA_031370985.1 Acidimicrobiales bacterium | reverse complement strand
CCGGCGATGAAGCGCCCCTGGGGCTGACCTCCACACCTGACGGGGGCCAGGCCTGCCCTGGCCCCCGTCTCGGCGGGTCAGCTCCGAATGTCGAGGCCCTTCGGCCGGCCGGTGATGTAGGCGTGCTTGTTGTACACGTCGGACAGGCCGGTGGCGAACCCGCCGGGTGTGTAGTACCAAGCGTCGAACGTTTTCTTGCGGTAGGCGAAGTAGAAGGTCGTGTAGTAGAGCATCATCGCCGGTAGTTCCTCGGAGACGATCTGCTGGATGCGGCCGACCAGGCGCTTGCGCTCCTCAATCTCGTAGGTGGCGAGCTGGGCATCGATGAGCCGGTCAACCTCGGGGTTCTCGTAGCCGGTGGCCTTGTGGGTCTGGCTCGGCGGCCTGGAGTGATAGACGCCCCGCAGCATGTCGGGATCGCCACCGGGGCCGGTGCCGGACGGGCCCGGGTAGGACTGAACGACCAGGTCGTACTTGCCGGCCAGCTTGGCCCCGTAGGTCCGCACCAGGTCGACCCGCTCGAGGCTGATGTCGATCTGGACGCCGACGGCGCCAAGGTTGGCGACGATGAGCTCGGCCAGGGCGATCGGAACGAGGTCGGGGATGGTGAGGGTGAAGCGCAGCGGGCTGCCGTCGACGTTGATCCGCGGGCCGCTGCCACCGACCCGCCGGTAGCCGGCCTCGTCGAGCAGCCGCTCGGCCAAGGACCGGTCGAAGGGGTATGAGCGGACGCCGGTGGCGGCGAAGTATGGGTTCGACGGGGGCAGCCAGCCCGCGCTGCCCACCTCACCGTTGCCCGTCAGCAGCCGCTTGACCATGTCCGCCCGGTCGAGGGCGTGCACGCAGGCCTGCCGGAAGCGCAGGTCGGCCAGCGGCCCGCCCTTGGTGAGGTTGAAGAAGAGCGGGAACCCGAACCCGGCCGGCCGGCTGATCAGCCCGAACTCGGGGTCCTCCTTGACCGGCGCCAGTATCTCGTTGCGCACGCCCTCGGCCCGGGCGCCGGCGCCGTCGAGCACCCCGATGCGGAGCGCGGCGATCTCGTCGTCGTCGGGCACGCCGACCATCTCGATGCGCTTCACATAGGGCGCGCCGAGGTAGTAGTTGTCCCTGGCCACGTAGGCCTCGGTGTCGGCGTTCACGTTCTTGGAGTCGAGCCGGTAGGCGCCCGAGCCCATGAAGACGCGGTCGTCGAACACCGACTGCGGGTCGTCGATCGTGGAGAAGACGTGCTCGGGCACGATGGGCATGGTGCCCAGCGTCTGGGGGAGGAAGGTGGCCTCCGGGGCCGGTAGCCGGAACTCCACCGACCGGTCGCCGGTCGGGCGCACGTCGACACCGGGGCGCGGGACCCCGGTCAGCAAAGGGGTGAAGATGCGGGTCGTGTAGTACTCGTAGGTGAAGGCGACATCGCGAGCGGTGATCGGCCGGCCGTCGGCCCAGGCGACATCGCGCAGCTCCACCGACCAGACCAGCCCGTCCTCGGAGCGCTGGTAGGACTTGGCCAACCACGGGAGCTGCTCGCCGGTGGAGTCTGGCCAGGTGAGGGTGTCGAAGAGCAGGCTCATCCGCCAATAGCCCGGCCCGGCCACGTAGATGAACGGCGAGGGATAGCCGAGGTCGCCCCAGGACTTGACCCGCACGGTGCGGTTGGCCGCGTTCACCGGCCGGCTCGGGTTGCACGCCCCGAGGAGGACGGCGCCGGCCATGCCGCCCATCCCCTTGAGGAACGTCCGCCGGCCGATCATCTGGCCCGGCTCCAGCGGGGGTTGAAGCGGGGCTCCAGCGCCACGCCGATTAGCGAGAAGCCGAAGATGGCGAAGGTCAGGGCCAGGCCGAACGGGAGGAGCCACCATACCCAGACGGTGCCGATCCTGATCTGGGAGCTGCTGATCGCCCGCTGCAGCTCGGCCCCCCAGCTCACCGCCGCCGGGTCGCCGAGGCCCAGGAAGCTCAGGCCGGC
>JANMRJ010001207.1:0-3942 GCA_031370985.1 Acidimicrobiales bacterium | reverse complement strand
AACGTCACGCCCGATTCTTTTTCGGACGGCGGCCGCTGGCTCGACCCCGACGCGGCGGTCGAGCACGGCCTGCGGATGGTCGCCGAGGGGGCAGATGTGATCGACATCGGGGGCGAGAGCACCCGCCCCGGAGCGGAGCCGGTGCCCCTCGACGAGGAGCTGCGCCGGGTCCTGCCCGTGGTCGAAGCCCTCGCCGGCCACGTCCGGGTCTCGATCGACACCCGCACGGCCGAAGTCGCAAAAGAAGC
This sequence comes from Acidimicrobiales bacterium, assembly GCA_031370985.1. Taxonomy (GTDB): domain Bacteria; phylum Actinomycetota; class Acidimicrobiia; order Acidimicrobiales; family AC-14; genus CADCTB01. Next base: position 3,694 of record JANMRJ010001207.1, on the reverse strand, counting down.
CATCGGCGCCGGCGCCACCCTCGTCAACGACGTCTCGGCCTCGCTCGCCCACGTGGCTGCCGCCGCCGGCGCCGGCTGGGTGGCCATGCACATGCAGGGCGACCCCCGCACCATGCAGGACGCGCCCGCCTACGACGACGTGGTCGCCGAGGTCCGGGCGTTTCTCGTGGCGCGGGCCGGCGCCGCGACCGGTGAGGTCTGGATCGACCCTGGCATCGGCTTCGGCAAGACCATGGCCCACAACCTCAGCCTGCTCCGCCACCTGGGCGAGCTGGTCGCCACCGGCTACCCCGTGGTGGTGGGGACCAGCCGCAAGGGCTTTCTCGGCCGGCTCACGCAGAACGCCCCGGCCCACGACCGCCTCGAAGCCTCCGTCGCCACCGCGGCCTGGGCCATCGCCCAGGGTGCGCAGATGGTCCGGGTCCACGATGTCGCCCCAACGGTCGAGGCGGTCAGGTTGTTGGCCGCGGCCGCGGCCGCGCCCGGCTTCGCCGGCCAAGCCGACCCCGGCCCATGCGGCGAGGCCGGCACATGAAGGGTAAGTGGGCCTCGGGCATCGCCCCCCGCAACTTCGCCTGGATCATCAAGGACCGCCTGGCCATCAGTGAGCGCCCCGGCGGCTACGCGAGGGCCCACCGCCCCGTCCGCCGGCAGGAGGAGATCATCTGGATCCGCGAGCAGGGCTTCGCCCGGGTCGTCTCCCTTCTCACCTCGCCCCACAACCTCCACGCCTACGACGAGCTCGGCGTCTCCTGGGAGCACATCCCTCTGCCCCTCCACGAGGATCCCCGGATCATGATGGGCGAGCTGTACCCGAAGCTCGCCGGCTGGATGGACAAGGAGGAGAAGGTCCTCATCCACCAGGAGGAACTGAGCGACCGCCTCCAGGGCATCGTCACCGGCTACCTCGTGTGGTCGGGCATGGTGCCCAGCTCCGCGCACGCCATCTCGATCGTCGAGCAGATCAACCAGCGCCAGATGGGCCCCCCCGGCCGCGAGTTGGTGGCCGCTGCCCTCACCCTCGAGAAATCCAAGCCCTGAGCGACCGCATCGAGCTGCGGGGTCTCCGCGTGGTCGGCGTCCACGGGGCGCTGCCCGAGGAGGAGGAGCGGGCCCAGCCCTTCGAGGTCGACATTGACCTCAGCGCCGACCTTCGCACCGCCGGCCGCACCGACGCCCTTGCCGACACCGTCGACTATGGCCTCGTGGTCGCCGCCGTCGAGCGCATCGTCAGCACCGAGCGCCACCGCCTGCTGGAGCGCCTGGCCACCCGCATCGCCGAGGGAGCCCTGGCCGTCGACCCCCGCATTGACGACATCACCGTCACCGTCCGCAAGCTCCGGCCCCCCGTGCCCGTCGACCTCGCCTCGGCCGGGGTGACACTGACCTTCTCCCGCCCGCCGGCCCGGCCGTGAAGGCCTACTTGGGCCTCGGCTCCAACCTCGGCGACAGCAGAGAGATCATTCGAGCAGCCGTCGCCGACATCCCCGACGTCGCCGCCGTCTCCCCTGTCTATGAGACCGACCCCATCGGCGGCCCCCCGGGACAACAGCCGTACCTGAACCTGGTCGTCGAGCTCCACACCGACATGACCCCGAGAGAACTCCTCGAACTGGCGACCCGCCTCGAACACGACGCCGGCCGAACCCGCGCCGAACGCCACGGACCCAGAACCCTCGACATCGATGTCCTCCTCGTCGGCGACCTCCACGTGGACGAAGAAGACCTCGTCGTCCCCCATCCCCGCATGTGGCAGCGCCGCTTCGTCCTCGCCCCCCTGGCCGACCTGGCCGCCGGCGAGGTGCGCCGGCTCGGTCCGCTCTAACCTAACCTCCCCCTGGTGGACGAGCTCCGCGCCGCGCGCCCCTTCAGCCACCTCACCGACGCGCAGCTGGCGCTCCTCGCTACCCGGGGTTCCTCAAGGACGGCCAAGGCCGGCGAGGTCGTGTGCCGACCCGGCGAGGACTCCGACGGCCTCTACGTGGTGATCAGCGGCCGGGTCACCCTCAGCCGGGCCGGGCGCGACGGCCGGCTCGTCAAGCTGGGGGAGCGGGGCGCCGGCGGCTCATTCGGCGAACCCGGGCTGCTTGACGGCGCTTCCCGCTCGGCGTTGGTCACGGCCACCGAGCCCAGCCGGTTCTTCATCCTCAGCCGCAGAGCGTTCCTGGGCTTCATGGCCGAGGCGCCCGAGGCCATGCCCGGCCTGCTGGAAGGCCTCGGCTCCCAGCTCCGCCTCACGCAGGAGACGCTCTTCGCCGAGACGGTCAAGGAGCACGCCCTCCAAGTCCAGCTCGAGGCCGGCCGGTACCGCATGCTGGCTCAGCTCGTGGCCGGCGTGGCCCATGAGATCAACACGCCGCTCGGCGTCATCACTACCGCGGCCAGCATCCTGGCCCAAGACCTCGCCGCCCTGGCCTGCGACGCCGGCCCCATCAGCGGCCCCATCCTCGACGCCATCGAGGCCGCCGAGCTCATCTCATCCAACCTGAGCCGGGCCACGCGGCTGGTCGAGCGGTTCAAGAGCCTCTCCACCAGCCAGGCCATCACCGTCGAGGAGGAGGTCGACCTCACTGCCGTCGTCGATGACGTGCTCGCCCTCTACGGTCCGAAGGCGCGCACCGCCCACCTCACCATCGAGATGCGCGATGAGCGCGAGCACCCTGACCGGCCCTGGGTCGGTAATCCCGGGTCCCTGGCCGAGGCGCTGCTCAACCTGCTGTCCAACGTCGAGCGCTACGCCTATCCCGGCCAGGCCGGGGGGCGGGTCGAGATCGTCCTGGCCGGCGACAACGGCCAGCTCGACGTCACCGTCCGCGACTTTGGCCGCGGCATCTCCCCGGCCAACCTCGGACGAGTCTGGGAGCCGTTCTTCACCACCGGGCGGACCCTCGGCGGTACTGGCCTCGGTCTGGCCCTGGTCACCAACCTGGTCACCGACGGTATGCGAGGCTGGGCCGAGATCGACTCCAAACTCGGCGAGGGCACGGCGGTCCACCTGCACTTCCCTCGCACGCCGGGCAGCAATCCACACAACAATGAGGAGCAATGACCGAATCCCTGCGCGTGCTGGTGGCCGACGACGAGCCCGACGTCCTCGCCGTCACCCGCCTGAGCCTCCGGGGCATGCGCCACGGCGGCCGGCCGGTCGAGCTCGTCCCTGTCGCCACCGGCGCCGCCGCGGTGGCCACCATGAAGGCCGACCCCGGTATCGCCGTCATCCTCCTCGACGTGGTGATGGAGACCGACACCGCCGGCCTCGACGCCTGCCGCACCATTCGTGAGGAGCTGGGCAACCGCTTCGTCCGCATCCTGCTGCGCACCGGCCAGCCCGGTGCCGCCCCCGAGCGGGCCACGATCGACGACTACGACATCGACGGCTACCTTCCCAAGGCCGAGCTGACCACCACCCGCCTGTACGCCGCGGTCCGCACCGCCTTGAAGGCCTACGACGAGCTGGTCGACCTCGACCGCCACCACCGCGCCTTGGCCCTGCTCAACGAGACGGCGGTGTCGCTGCACCCCTACGAGCCGCTCCGGCTGATGCTGGAGCGCATCCTGGGGGCCATCGCCGCCCTGGTGCCGACGCCGCTCGCCGTGGTGGGCGTCGAGCTCCAGCGGCCCGGCGCCGAGCCCTACCGCACGGTGGTCCACCTGTCGGGGTCGCCCAACAACGGGTCGAGCGTCGACCCGGCGG
>JANMRJ010001188.1:0-6917 GCA_031370985.1 Acidimicrobiales bacterium | reverse complement strand
GGACCAGGTCACCGTCGACGGGACCGCCCACCCGCTCCCCACACCGTTCTTCGTGATCGCCACCCAGAACCCCTACGGCGATGTTGGCACCTTCCCGCTGGTCGAGGGCCAGAGCGACCGCTTCGCGCTGGTCGTCACCATGGGGCTGCCGGGTCGCGAGGCCGAGCGGGCCGTGCTCCGGGGCGAGGGCGGACCGCCGGCGCTCGACCGGCTGGCGGCGGTCGTGGAGGGCGAAGATGTCCTGACGGCCATGGCCGAGGTCGACGGCGCGTACGTCGCTCCGGCGGTGGCCGACTACGTGCTCGACATCGTCGAGGCCACGCGGGCCCACCCCGACCTCGACCACGGCGCCAGCCCCCGCGCCGCCCGCACCCTCCTCCAGGTGGCCAAGGCCTACGCGGTGATCGCCGGCCGCGACTTCGTCGCCCCCGACGACGTGAAGGCGGTGAGCGTTCCCGTGCTCGCCCACCGCCTCGGCGCCGTGGCCCGTCGGGGCACCGACGCCACCCGCCGGCTGGTGGCCGAGCTCCTCGACACCGTCCCCGCCCCGACCGCCTGATGCAGCCGCCGGCCACCGGCGGGTGGAAGCGCCAGACGAGGGCCTCCCTGGGGACCGCCGGCGTGCTGATCGTGGCCGGCCTCGGCTGGTCCCTCTGGCTGCGGACGGGCGTGCGGCTTGCCGCCTTCGTCTGCTTCGGTGCCGTCTTCGCGCTCGGGCTCGACCTAGTGCTGGCCGTCGTGGCCACCCGGCAGGTCAAGGCCACCGTCGAGGGCCTCCCCACCGACGCTTTCGTCGGCGACAAGGTCGGGTTCACCATCTCGGTGGCGGGGCCACGCCTGGTGTTCCGGGTCCGTGCCGTCAGCGGCGCCGACCCCCTCGTCGCCACCCCGCCGGCCTCAGGACGGGTGACGGCGACGGCCGACCGGCGCGAGCTCGTCACCGAACTGGAGGTCGAGGTGACCGGTTCGGGCCTGTGCGGGCTGGTCACCTGCGCCCGCCGCCAGAGGGTCGTCCTGCCCCGTCCCCTGGCGGTCGGGCCCCGCCCGGCGGCGCCGGCGCACCCGTTCCCCGAGCTCTTCGGCACCTGGGGCGAAGGGGCGCCTCGGCCGGCGCCGGTTGGCGACATCGTCCGCGGCGTTCGGGACTACGTGCCCGGCGACCCCGTCCGCCGGGTCCACTGGCCGAGCTCAGCCCGCCGGGGCGACCTGGTGGTCAAGGAGGTGGAGGAGCCGGGCGCGCCCCGGCTGGTGATCGCCCTGGACCTCGGCGGCGGGGCGGCGGGAGGCGAGTTCGCCGCGGCGCGAGCCGCCTGGTACGCCTACGAAGCGCTGCGTCGCGGCTACGAGGTCACCCTCGCCACCGCCGAGCCGGCCGGGCCGGTCACCGGGCAGATTGGCCCTCCCACGGACGTGAACCAGCGGCTCGCACGAGCGTCACGGGGCGCACCCCGCCTGCCGGCTGGGGCCACGACCCGGGCGGCCGTCGTCACCGTCACCCCACAGGGCGACTCGTGGCCGTCCTAGCCCGCGATCGGCGCCTTCTAGGTCGACGGTCGCTCCGGTGCGCCCGGCCGGGTGACTCGTGGCCGTCATAGACGCCGACCGGCGCCTGCTGGTCCGGGTGGCCACGGGCGCCATCGCCCTGGCGACGTGGTTCGGTGCCGCCGCCGCGGGAGGAGCGAGGGCCGCGACGCTTGCCCTCATCGCGGTGGGGCTGCTCCTCGTCGTCGTCCGGGCCGCGGCCCGCACGTCCACGAGCGTGCTCCCGCCCGGCAAGGACGTGGTCGTGCTGACCGCGGTGACAGTCGCCGGGTTCGTCGGCGTCTCCCTGGCTGGCTGGGCCGACAGCTCGCACGTCGGTGACATCGCCCACCTCCTCCCCATCGCCGTCATGGGACTCGCCGTCCTCTGGCCCGAGCCCAACGTGATGCGCTACAGCCTGCTGCTGGCCGCGGCGACCCTGTTCGGCGCCGAGGTCGGGACGCCGGCCGCCAGGCTGCTGGTCGGCGCGGCACTCGTCGCCCTCGCCGTCGCCCTTGTCGCCAGCAACCGGCTCGTCGCGGCGAGCGGGCCGCGGCTGGGCGGCGCAGCCCCGGCCCGAGGGCGCCGGATGGCCGGCGAGGCGGCGGCCGTCCTCCTCATCGTCGGGTTGCTCGCCGCCCTCGTCGCGTCACTGCTCCCCCCGCCGCCCGGCCGGGAAGGTGACGGTGGTGGGAACCGCCCCGGCGCACTGCCCCGCCCCGCCGCCCCGCCCCTGGAGGCCAGCCGGCGACTGGACATCGCCGCCGGCCGGGGGGCACCCGGCGACGATGTCGTGCTGCTCGTCGGCGCCGCCGACCCCGACGTGTGGCGAGCCACGACGTATGACCATTGGGATGGGCAGGCGTGGACGCGCTCCCCCGAGGCGCGCACGCCACTCGACGACGATTACGTCGCGCCCGGCATCGGCGACATCGAGGGCGAGTCGGAGTCACGCAGCGCCATCCAACAGGTCACCGTGTTGGCCCGCTTCGCCAGCGTGCTCCCGGCCGCCGCCCGACCTACCTACGCCTCGGCCGACGAGTCCCTCCGCCAGGGCGCCGACGCGTCCCTGTTCGCCACGCCGGCCCTCGTCCGGGGCGACTTCTACACCGTCTTCAGCGACACGTCCCAGGCGCGTGGCGCGGCCCTACGCGCCATCCCGCCGGGCGCGGTGCCGGCCGACGTGGCCGACGCCTACCTCCAGTTGCCCGCGGTGTCGCCGCAGGTCAGGGCGCTGGCGGACGTGGTGACCGCCGGCAGGACGACGACCTACGCCCGCGTCCGCGCCGTCGAGGGATGGATCGACGACCACACCTCGGTCACCCGCGACGCGTCGACGGTGAGCGCCGGCGCCGACCCTCTCGAGGTCTTCCTGTTCGACGAGCGGTCCGGGTCTCCCGAGCGGGCCGCCACCGCCATGACGGTGATGCTCCGGGCGCTTGGCATTCCCGCCCGCATGGCAACGGGCTTCCTCCCCGGTACCCGCACGAGGAACGACGACCAGTTCCTCGTCCGCTCCCGTGACGCCCACGCGTGGGTGGAGGTGTGGTTCCCCACCGTCGGCTGGCAGCGGTTCGACCCCACCGGCCTGGCGCCCGACGCCCACGCCAAGGACACGGTCTGGGACCGATTGGCGCGGTTCCTGCGCAGCCTGTGGCCCCTCGTTCTCCTGGCTCTCGTTCTCGCCGGCGCATGGCTGGCCAGGCTGGGCCTGCGGTCGTGGCGCCAGCGGGCCGCCCTTGCCTGGTCGACCCGGTTCTTCTCCAGGGTGGAGCGGGCAGGGGCGGCCCGCGGGCGCCCGAGGCAGCCGCACGAGACGCCGGCGGAGTACGCCGACGGTCTCGCCGCCGGCGTACTCCCCGACCCCCGCCTTCACGAAGTGGGCGAGCTGGTCACCGCGGCGGCGTGGTCCCGGCACGAGCCGCCGGCCGATGACCGGGCCCGAGCGGAACAGGTCCTGCGGTCGGCGCGGAAGGCCACACCCGCACACCGGTTCAAGCGCCGGTTCAAGCGCCGGCCCCGCCCACAGGCAGCCCAGGGGCCTACAATCCCCAAGCCGTGAAAACCATCGTCGAGCCCCTTGAGGGCAACAAGGTCAAACTCTCCGTCGAACTCGATGAGAGCGAGTTCGGAACAGCGATTGACGCCGCCTTCCGCAAGATCTCCCGGGAGGTGCGCATTCCCGGGTTCCGGCCGGGCAAGGCCCCACGCAAGCTCGTGGAAGCGCGGGTCGGCATCGAGGCCGCCCGCCAAGAGGCCATCCGTGATGCGCTGCCCGGCTACTACGAGCGGGCGCTGCGCGAGAACGACATCGAGCCCATCGCCGCGCCCGAGATCGACATCACCTCGGCCGACACCGACCAGACCATGGCCTTCGACGCCGTGGTCGAGATCATGCCGACGGTCAGCGTGGCCGGCTACGGAGGCCTGCGCATCGTCCTGCCCAGCCTCACCATCACCGAGGAGGACATCGACGCCCGGGTGGACCGCACCCGTGACCAGTTCGCCGAGCTGGTCGCCGTGGAGCGCCCGGCGCGCGATGGCGACAACGTGTCGATCGACCGCAAGGTCACCCAGGGCACCGAGACCATGGCCGCGGCCGACGACGAGCTGTACGAAGTCGGCAACGGCCGCTTCGGCCCCGAGATGGACGACCAGCTGCGCGGCGCCAAGGCCGGCGACCTCCTCGCCTTCGACGTCCACCACTCCCAGATCGGCTCGGTCGACTTTTCCATCCTGGTCAAGGAGGTGCGCGAGAAGATCCTTCCCGAGGTCACCGACGAGTGGGCCAGTGAGGCATCGGAGTTCGAAACCGTGACCGAGCTCCGGGCCAACTACCGGCTCGAGCAGGAGGCCGTCCGCAAGCTCGAAGCGGCGATGCAGGTGCGCGACAAGGTGATCGAGGCGCTGGTCGAGCTGGTCGACGACGAGATCCCCGAGGCCCTGGTCGGCCCCGAGATGGAACGCCGGCTCGGGTCGCTCTCCCACCGCCTGAGCCACCAAGGCGTCGATGTCGCCGGCTTCCTGCAGAGCCTCGGCGAGAGCCAGGAGCAGTTCGTCGCCGAGCTCCGCACCGAGGCCACCAACGCAGTCAAGGCCGACCTCGCACTGAAGGCGGTGGCCGAGGCTGAAGCGGTCGAGGTCACCGAGGCCGAGGTCGACCAGGAGATCGAGGATCTGGCCCGCCAGAGCCGTAAGAAGCCCTCGCAGGTGCGCAAGGACCTCGAGAACGAAGACCACCTGCCCGCGGTACGCTCGGGAATCAGGAAGACCAAGGCCCTGGAGTGGCTCATCGCCCACACCGAGTTCGTCGACGAGGAGGGTCAGGTCATCGACCGCTCGCAGTTGACGCCCGCCCCAGTCGACACCCCTGAAGCCGAAGTTGATAAAGCCGACGCAGTTGCCGAGGAGACCGACGAGTGATCGACCCCCAGACGTTGCAGGAGATCCGGAGCGCAGTCGCATCCGGGGCTACGGATGGCATCTACGGCTACATGGTGCCCACCGTCATTGAGCAGACGAACCGGGGCGAGCGGGCGTTCGACATCTTCTCCCGGCTGCTCAAGGACCGGATCATCTTCCTGGGCACGCCGATCGACGATACCGTTGCCAACCTGATCATGGCCCAGTTCCTGCACCTCGAGTCTGAGGACGCGGACAAGGACATCAACCTCTACATCAACTCCCCCGGCGGCGAGATCACCGGGCTGTTCGCCATCTACGACACGATGCAGTTCATCAAGCCGGAGATCGCCACGTACTGCATGGGGCAGGCTGCGTCGGCCGCGGCGGTGCTGCTGGCCGCGGGCACCAAGGGCAAGCGCCACTCGCTGCCCCACGCCCGCATCCTGATCCACCAGCCCTACAGCGGTGCCGGCGGCCAGGCCTCGGACATCGAGATCCAAGCCAAGGAGATCACCCGCATGCGCGAACTGCTGGAGAGCGTGCTCGCCCACCACACCGGTCAGACCAAGGAAAAAGTCCGCAAGGACACCGACCGCGACTTCATCATGAGCGCCGACGAGGCCAAAGAATATGGCATCGTCGACGAGGTCATCCTGACCCGCGAGCTGGCCCAGGTGCCGCAGGTCGCGGGCGTCAGCTAGGGGCAGGAGGGATATGGCGAAGTTCGGTGACGGGGGGGAGCTGCTCAAGTGCTCCTTTTGCGGCAAGTCGCAGAAGCAGGTCAAGAAGCTCATCGCCGGCCCAGGTGTCTACATCTGCGATGAGTGCATCGACCTGTGCAACGAGATCATTGAGGAAGAGCTTTCCGAGACCTCCGAGGTCCGCTTCGACGAGTTGCCGAAGCCCAAGGAGATCCACGAGTTCCTGAGCGACTACATCATCGGCCAGGACACGGCCAAGCGGATCCTGTCGGTGGCGGTCTACAACCACTACAAGCGGGTCCAGGTCGGCACCCCGTCGGATTCCGAGGTTGAGCTGGCCAAGTCCAACATTCTCCTGCTCGGCCCCACCGGCTGCGGCAAGACGCTGCTGGCCCAGACGCTGGCCCGCATGCTCAACGTGCCCTTCGCCATCGCCGACGCCACCGCCTTGACCGAGGCCGGCTACGTGGGCGAGGACGTCGAGAACATCCTGCTCAAGCTGATCCAGGCTGCGGATTACGACGTCAAGAAGGCCGAGACCGGCATCATCTACATCGACGAGATCGACAAGATCGCCCGCAAGAGCGAGAACCCGTCGATCACCCGTGATGTCTCCGGCGAGGGCGTGCAGCAGGCCCTGCTGAAGATTCTGGAGGGCACCACCGCATCGGTGCCGCCTCAGGGGGGCCGCAAGCACCCCCACCAGGAGTTCATCCAGATCGACACCACGAACATCCTCTTCATCTGCGGTGGTGCCTTCGCCGGCCTCGACAAGATCATCGAGAGCCGCATCGGTTCCAAGGGCGTTGGGTTCGGCGCCGAGCTCCGCCGGCGCAACGACAAAAACGTCGGCGCCCTGCTCTCCCAGGTGCTGCCCGAGGACCTGCTCAAGTTCGGCCTCATCCCCGAGTTCGTGGGCCGGCTGCCCGTCATCGGCGCCGTCTCCAACCTCGACCAGGAGGCGCTGGTCCGGATCCTCATGGAGCCGAAGAACGCCCTGGTCAAGCAATACCACCGCATCTTCGAGCTGGACGACGTGGAGCTGGAGTTCAGCCCCGACGCCCTCGAAGCCATCTCCGAACAGGCCCTGCTGCGGGGCACCGGTGCCCGTGGCCTGCGGGCCATCCTCGAAGAAGTCCTGCTCAACGTGATGTACGACCTGCCGAGCCGCCAGGACATCGGCAAGTGCGTCATCGACCGCTCCGTGGTGATGCAGAAGGTGAACCCCACCCTCGTGCCCCGCACCGAGCCGGCCCGCCCGGCCAACCGGCCCCGCCGCGCCGCCTCGTA
>JANMRJ010001179.1:0-9858 GCA_031370985.1 Acidimicrobiales bacterium | reverse complement strand
GGCCATCGGCCGCGATGTCACATCGCGGCCCCGCCGGCGGGCGAGCAGCTCGGGGCTGGCGCCGACGTAGGTGCCGGCCGCGTAGGTGAAGCACGACGGCTGACCGCGCCGCAGTCGGTCGAGGACGGTGGCGACCCCGATCGGCCGCTCGAGTTCGACGGTGGTCTCCCGGGCCAGGACGACCTTGGCCAGCCGGCCGCCGGCGATCCGCGCCAGGGCCTCCCGCACGGCCGCCGACCACCCGGCCCGGTCCGGCAGACGGCCCGCTGGCAACGGCGAGGCGGGCCAGCCCTCGGCGGTGTCGTCCGCCGGCCCGACCTCGGTGACCCACGCCAGGCCACTCGCGGTGCGCCCGGCGATGCGAGCCGGGATGACCAGTTGCAGGTCGCCCGAGAAGCCCAGTGCGCCGACGGCCAGCGGCCCGGTGCCCGGCTCGGCCCGGGGGTCGTCGCCGGCGATGTCGGCCAGCACCTCGGCCGCCTCGGCCGCCGACACCCTGGCGGCGACACCCGACGTCGCCAGCTCGAGGCCCTCGGCGAACCACGCGAACCCGCCAGGACCGAGGGCAGCGAGCGGGTCGGCGCCGGCCTCGAGCACCCACGTCTGACTGCGCAGGCCGGTGCGGGTCCGCGTCACTGGTCCACTCTCCCTGCGGGGGAGCGTCCCAGGGAGTGCTGACTGGACCGGCCTTGCGTTGCGTTCCGCACGCAGCTGGCGGTCATCGACGGGTGCCCGTCAGCAGCTGGGCAATGCCGGTGGAGAGGGGCCGGCGGGTGGCGGCGCCGAAGCCCGACTCGGCCATCATCGCCACCATCCGGTTGGCCGGCGGCAGGTAGGCCACCGACTTGGGCAGGTACTGGTAGGCGTCGCGGTCGGACAGCATGCCGCCGACGAAGGGCACGACCTTCCCGAAGTACTGGCCGTGGCCCCAGCGCAGGACGGGGTTCGCCGGCTCGGCCACCTCCAACAGGGCCACCCGCCCGCCGGGGCGCACCACCCGGGCGCACTCCATCAGGAACGGCTTGAGCGACGCGAAGTTGCGGAGGGCGAAGCCGCACACGATGCCGTCGATGGAGTACGAGCGGAACGGCAAGACCAGGGCGTCGCCCCGGATCAGCGGCGCCGTCGTACGCCGCGCAATGAGCATGCCGGCGGAGCGGTCGACGCCGACTGGGCGGTACCCCCGCTTGGCCAGTTCGCGGCACAGGTCGCCGGTGCCGCAGGCCAGGTCGAGGACCTTCGAGCCGGGGGAGAGCTGGAGCGACTTGACGGTCTTGCGGCGCCAGCCGGTGTCCATGCCGAACGTGAGCAGGCGGTTGAGGAGGTCGTAGCGGGGGGCGATGGCGTCGAACATCTCATCGACCGCCTTCACCTTGGCCGGGCCCTGGGGGAGATCGCTGCTCACGCCGACCTCAGCCATCTGGCGGCGCTCACGCCGACCTCAGCCATCTGGCGGCGCTCACGCCGACCACTTCTCATCCGCCGACGCCGCGTCCAGCTCGCTGCGGTCCCCCACCGACTCGAGGTGCTCCTGGGCGACCTGGAGCAGGATGCGCTGGAAGTGGTGGGCGACGAGGCCAGCGACCGCCGGCATGAGGGTGCGGAACGCCTCGACCAGCCGCTCGGCCTTCTCGTCCTCGGGGAGGTCGGATGCCCGCAACGGCTTGCGCACCCATGTGTCGAACAGCTCGACCGCTTCGGCGGCCACCTCCCGGGTGACGGCGTGGTGGTGCCGGGCCAGGGCGATCAGCTCGGGCAGCGGGAGGCCCGCTTCGAGGAGGCGCATGCCGCCGGCCAGCATGGCGACATCGGCCGGCGTGAAGCACGGCTCGCCGGCGATCACCCGAGGGATCAGCAGTCCTTCGCGCCGCAGCGAGTCGAGCATGGCATGGGGGACGCCCACCCGGTCGGCCAGCTCGCCGATGCCGAACAGCTCCTCGGGGGCGCCGTCGGTGGCGCCGGCACCGGCCACCGCCGCGGCCAGGGGCTCATCCGCGGGGTCGAGCTCGCCGGCGAGGAAGCGGCGGATGACGGCCAGGGTGAAGCCCCGCCGCTGGAGTTCCTTGATGCGGGCGATGCGTTGGAGGTGGTCGTCGTCGTAGAAGGCCAGCCGGCCGTCGCGCCCTGGCGGCTGCAGCAGGTGTTGCTTCTGGTAGTAGCGAATGGTGTCGACGGAGACCTCGGCCGCCAGGGCCAGCTCCTCCACCCGCATCCTCATAGTGATCATTCTAGGAGCAATCACTCCCATAGTCACGCCGGGCGGCCGGCGGTGAGGTTAGGCCAGCGACGCCGTCAGGAGGCGACCGTGTTGGCCATGAGGGGATCGATCCCGGCCTCGACGAGCGCGACGCGGAGCCGAGCCAGTCCCGAGCGGATGCGGCTCTTGGCCGTCCCCTCGGCGATCCGAAGGATCGACGCCACGTCTAGGTAGCTGTGGCCGCCGAAGTAGGCGAGGCTGATCGCGTCCCGCTCCGACGCACTGAGCTTCCCCACTGCGGCCTGCACCCTCTCGCCCATCGCGCCATCCATGACCTCGTCCTCGAGGACGTACGCGGCCTTGACCTCATTGGCGTCGGTCTCCTCACGGCGGCGGCGGGCACTCTCGGATCGAACGATGTCGACCGCCCGGCTGTGGGTCTGGGCCAACAGGAAGGATCGCAGCGAGCCTCGGGCCGGGTCGAACCGCTCGGGGGCCTGCCAGAGCCGGATGATGATGTCCTGGGCCACTTCCTCGGCCATCTCCCGAACGGACAGCACCCGCAAGGCCGCGCAGAAGAGGCTTCCTCCGTGCCGGCGGTAGAGTTCTGCGAGCGCTCCTTGATCCCGCCGCGCCACCGCGACCACCAGCATTGAGTCGCTCGCGCTTCGCTCGAAAGGTGGCATGTTCTCGCGCTGGGAGGGTGTCCAACCAGCCATGTCAGTCCGCATCCCGACTGGCCCGTGTTTCAAGCCCGGCGTAGTTGTCATGTCTATTCTACCCGGTTTTCGGGGACATACACCTGGGCGGCGCCAGCCCTCCGGATCCGGGCGATGGCCCAAAGAACCTGGCTTCCGATGACCGACCAAAGAAAATCAGGGCTCGCGTCGCACGTAGCGTCCGGATCTGACGCATACTGGTGGCGGGGCGCCTCGTCCGCCTGGTCCGCCGCTAGGCGTGGCTGAGGCGCCCCTTCTCTCGATGCGCTCGAGGGTCCTCTCTCTTGAAGGGGTCCACGAGAGGCGATGAGGGTTGGCGGAGAAGGCGTAGCGAGCGGGTCCGGTCAGGCCGGCGCCGGCCCCCGGGCCGCGGCGTGGGCGGCGACCTGGCGCTTGAGGCGGGCGAGGATGGCGGCCATGCCCCGCAGGCGCTGCGAGGAGATGGCCTCGGCCAGGCCCATCCTCATGTAGAAGTCGTTCGGCGTGGCCAGCACCTCGGCCACGGTGGCCCCGTCGAGCCCGGTATGCAGGATGCCGGCGAACCCCCGGGTGGTCGGCGCCTGGTCGGGCACATCGAAATGGAGGTGCACCCGGTCGTCGTCGTCGACCTCGGTGGCCAGGAAGAACGGGGTGGCGCACTCGGGCACCTGCTCCATCAGCTCCCGGTGGCCGGCCAGCTCCGCCGGCAGCGGCGGGACCTTCCGGGAGTAGTCGAGCAGCGCCTGGAGCCGCAGGTCCTTCGGGGCGCCGGCAAAAAGGTCGACGATGCGCTGGAGTGCCGGCGGGGCCGCGCCCTGGGTCTCTTCCATTCCCTATGCTCCCACGCCGATCATCCAGGGGGTTGGCAATTCTTGACCATAAAAGTCGGGATTCCCCGCTAGGCTTCCGGTCAACATTGACCCGACATCCAAGGAGGGTGCCCCCATGCCCACGGTTGCTTCCGACGACTCCCCCCAGCTCGCCCAGTACGCCAAGCCGGAGCTCCTCGTCACCAGCGCTTGGCTGGCCGAGCACCTGAACGACCCCGGCCTTGTCGTGGTTGAGTCCGACGAGGACGTGCTTCTCTACGACACCGGCCACATCCCGGGCGCCATCAAGGTCGACTGGCATCTCGACCTCAACGACCAGGTCAACCGCGACTACGTCGACGGAGCGGCGTTCGCGGACCTGTGCTCCCGCAACGGGATCAGCCGTGACTCCACCGTCGTCTTCTACGGCGACAACTTCAACTGGTGGGCGGCCTACGCCCTCTGGGTTTTCCGGCTGTTCGGTCACTCCGACGTGCGGCTGCTGAACGGCGGACGCATGAAGTGGCTACAGGAGGGCCGGGAGCTCACTACCGACGTGGCCAAGGCCGAGCCGGCCGACTACCCGGTCGTCCAGCGTGACGACGTGCCGATCCGGGCCTTCCGTGAAGACGTGATCGCCCACATCGCCAAAGGCGGCAAGCTCGTCGATGTCCGCTCGCCCGGCGAGTACTCCGGTGAGTTCTTGCACATGCCTGACTACCCCCAGGAGGGAGCCCTGCGCGGCGGGCACATCCCCGGCGCAGCGAGCAAGCCGTGGAAGATGGCGGCCAACGACGACGGCACGTTCAAGGACGCGGAGGCTCTCCGGGCGATCTACGCCGGCGAGCTCGGGCTCAGCCCGGACGACGACGTGGTCGTCTACTGCCGGATCGGCGAGCGGTCGAGCCACACCTGGTTCGTGCTCCAGAACCTGCTCGGGTACCCGACGGTGCGCAACTACGACGGCTCGTGGACCGAGTGGGGCAACCTAGTGAAGGCGCCCATCGAGCGGTAGCGTCTTGTCGCCGGCTGCGATCGGCCCCTTGTCATCGCACGGTCATGCAGGCTGAGGCACCATCAGCACCATCGGCGGTCCATTGGACCGCAATGATGGAGGGAACTGCGTGCCGGGAGCTGGTGATGGCGGGGGGCTGCTTGTCCTGATCGTCGAGGACGACCGATTCCACGCCCGCCTCCTTGTCGAATGCCTGCATCGGGCCGGGATCACTCGCCCGCCCCTCGTGGTCGAGCGCGGCGAGGACGCCATCGCCCTCCTCCGGGGCCACCTCGACTCCGCGGTCCCGGCCCGACCCGATCTGGTCCTCCTCGACCTTCAGCTGCCGGGGCTTGACGGTACTGAGGTGTTGGAGGTTCTCAAGGCCGACCCGGACCTCCGGCGGATCCCGGTGATCTCGGCGCCCCAGTCATGCTCATGGACAAGGCCACCGGGTTCGAGGGCCCCGCGTCATGCTCCGTGACCGAAAGATGTTCGCCTTCTACCGGCCGAACGCGCCGGCGGCCGGCGCCGGCGTGCCCGAGCCCCGCCTCACCAACATCGTGGCGTCGGTGTCCGAGGACGGGGCAAGACCTGGAAGGACTCCGATGTCACCGCCCAGCGCGATGCCAGCGAGCCCCATCTCGATGTTCGACCCGGTCCGCAAGATGTTCTTCCTGGTCTGGCACGACAACCGCAACAAGGACCTCGACATCTTCTTCTCGAAGAAGATCTCCCTCGTCCCCGGGGGTCGGTTCGACGTGGCCTGGTGCGACTTCCGCAACGACTCCTTCCCGGCCCCCACGGTGGCCCCGATGGCGCCGTACCTCGGCTTGACCACTGATGTCGGCAAGTTCGATGCCGTCTACACCAGGTACTCGGCTGACGCCGGCGAGACGCGGTCGAAGA
Source organism: Acidimicrobiales bacterium (assembly GCA_031370985.1). GTDB lineage: Bacteria > Actinomycetota > Acidimicrobiia > Acidimicrobiales > AC-14 > CADCTB01. Next base: position 4,251 of record JANMRJ010001179.1, on the reverse strand, counting down.
ACCTTCGCGTTAGCGACGTTCCCAACGACCGCACCCTCGGGACGGCGGGTCCCCAGTTCTTCCTGCAGGTGCGGCTGGCGGTGGCGTCGGGGAAGGACTGGAGCGTGGTGGCCTGGTCGGACACCCGCAACGGCAACCTGGACAACTCCACGCAGGACATCGCGTCCAGCGTGGTCGATCATGCCTTCACCACAACCGGGCGGCTACCGCGCCAGTGACATCGGCTTCGGAGTTCTGGCCGGCGTGGCGTTCGGCGCCGGCGTCATGTGCGGGGCGGTCGCCCGGATGCGACGAACCCTCTCGATCACACCGGACCGCAAGAAGCTGATCTTCTTCGTCGGCGTCCACCCCACGAGAACCCCGAGGCCATTCGCCGGGCCTACCTCTTCGCCTCGACCGGGGCGAAGGCCGGGCTCGAGAGGTCCGCCTTGCGGGCGACGCCGAACGCGTCGCCCGCCAGGGTGGCATCCCGGACACGCCGGCCGGCGAGCGGCTGGCGCTGATGATGCGCGAGGCCACCGGTCGAGGTTTCATGGTGTCGCTCTGATCTGACCGTGGGTTGCGTGGACACCCGTGAGGTGTCCGACGACGAGATCGTTGCCATCGGCGGCATCCAGCGCGACCTGGCCGACACTCTGGTGGAGGTGGCCGAGGGAAAGTCGCTCCTGACCGACTTCGGGGTAGGCCGCGGTTGGCGCGTCGGGGTAGTACTATTTGGTGCGTGAGCTACCGGAGTTCGATCACCATTGATGAGCAGCAGTTGGCGCGTGCTCAGGATGCCCTGGGAACCACGGGCGTCCAGGACACGGTTGAGCGGGCGATGGATGAGGCCATCCGCAGGAAGCTCCGAGAGGCCCTTCTCCGCCGGCTACGTACGGGCGAAGGCGTCGACCTTGGGCCAGAGATTCTCGATGAGGTCCGGGCCCCGCGCACGTTCCCATGATCGACGCGGTCCACCTGGTCGACACGAGCGTCTGGCATCGCGCCGAGCACCCCGTCGTCATCGATCAATGGGCGGCGATGCTCGGCGCGGACCTCCTGGCTGTGTGCGGTCCGGTCCGGCTGGAGATCCTGTACAGCGCCCGCTCGGCTTCTGACTACGTCAGCCTTCGAGCTGAGCTGGACGGGCTCCGCCAGGTCGACACCGGGGCCGCTGCGGTGCGGCGCGCCGAGGAGGTGCAGGCACTCCTTTCCCGCCGAGCCCTGCATCACCGGAGCGTGAAGCTCATCGATCTGCTCGTCGCCGCGACCGCTGAATTGGCGAACCTCACCGTCTGGCACTACGACGGGGACTACGACCGCATCGCCGCCGTCACCGGCCAGGCCACAGCGTGGGTGGCGCCTCGCGGGAGCCTCTGATCGGATTCTGCTGCAACGTGGGTCAATCGACAGCGCTGGGACGATGTCGATTGACCCAGGAACGTCTCAGCCCAGGAGTTCGCGGCGGTAGACGCGCTCGGCGTCGACCGAGGGGAGGCCGTGGACGCCGCTGATCCAGTTGATGGTCTTCTGCCACCGCTCGGCGTCCATGTGTCCGACGGGGCCGGCGTCGGTGAAGACGAAGGGCTCGAGATCCTCAACGTGCTCTGCGACCTCCGCGACCGGACCGGGTTCAGCGCCCTGCTCATCACCCACGACCTGGCCGTCGCCCGCCACGTCTGCGACCGGATCGGCGTCATGTGGCAGGGCCGGTTGGTGGAGGAGGGTCCGGTCGAGCAGGTCATCACCCAGCCGGCCCACGAGTACACCCGTGCCCTGCTGAAGGCGGCGGACGCGTAGACGGCGCCGCGGATGTACCATTATCTGCATGACCACGCAGATAGAGGCCAAACAGAAGGAGGAGAGCCCGACCGACGAGGAGGTGGCATCGGCGGTCGAGACGCTCAAGCTCGTCGCCGACCCGACCCGCCTGCGGATCCTGTGGGCGCTGCTGCACGGTGAGCACTCGGTCAACCTGCTGGCCGAGCACGTGGGGGCGCAGCCGGCGGCGGTGTCGCAGCATCTGGCCAAGCTCCGCCTCGGCCACCTGGTGCGCACGCGCCGGGAGGGAACGAAGGTCTTCTACCAGGCCCAGAACGACCACGTCCGGCGGCTGGTCGAGGAGGCGTTGTTCCACGCCGACCACGTGGTGCAGGGCCTCGACGAGGACGACATCGGGCGCCGGCCCGTCCGTCGCGCGGGGGCGTCGGCATGAGCGGCCACGCGCATGGCGAGCACGACCACCCTCGTGACGACCACGACGGGCACGACGACCACGACCCTTCCCACGACCATGGTCACGAGCACGGGTGGTTCCGCAACCTGCTTGGCGGAGTCTCCTCCCCCCACAGCCATGACGCGGCCGACTCGATCGACTCAGAGCTGACCGCCAGCGCCGAGGGCATGCGGGCGCTGAAGGTGTCCCTGGGTGCCCTGGCCGTGACCGCCGTCTTCCAGTTACTGATCGTCATCGTCAGCGGGTCGGTGGCCCTCCTCGGCGACACCGTCCACAACTTCGCCGACGCGCTCACGGCCATACCAATCGGTGCGGCCTTCTTGCTGGGAAGGCGCCGCCCCACGAAGCGCTACACCTACGGCTTCGGTCGATCGGAGGACCTGGCCGGCGTCTTCGTCGTCGCCATGATCGCGCTGTCTGCCGGGGTCGCGGCGTGGGAGTCGGTGCAACGGCTCTTCGACCCGCGTGAGGTGCAGCACCTCGGTTGGGTAATGGTCGCCGGCATCATCGGCTTCGTCGGCAATGAGCTCGTCGCCGGCTACCGCATCCGGGTCGGCCGCCGGATCGGCTCGGCCGCCCTCGTGGCCGACGGGTTCCATGCCCGCACCGACGGCCTGACCTCGCTGGCGGTGGTGGCCGGCGCCATCGGCGTGGGCGCCGGCTGGCCGCTTGCCGACCCCATCGTCGGCCTGCTGATCACCGTGGCCATCCTCTTCGTCCTCAAGGACGCAGCCCGCGACATCTACCGCCGGCTCATGGACAGTGTCGACCCCGACCTCGTGGATGAGGTAGGTCGCGTGCTGGCGTCGGTGCCCGGTGTCCAATCGGTCGAGAGCGTGCGTATTCGCTGGATCGGCCATGAGCTGCGGGCCGAAGCCGAGATTGTCTCCGACGCGGATCTGAGCCTGGCCGTTGCCCACGCCATCGCTGAGGAGGCCCACCACCGGCTCCTCCACGACATCCGCCGGCTCACCTACGCAGTGATCCACTCCAGCCCCTGCGGGCACGACGGACGTGACCACCACGCCGCGACTGCGCACCACTTCCAAGCCTGAACGAGGCCCGCTAAGACCGGAGGTCCCGCCAGCGCCACGACGATCCGTCGAGGAGGAGCTCCGGGTCGCCGGTCCAGAGGGTGGCGTCGCAGGCGACGGTGAGCGCCCCAGCAAACGCGTCGGCGTAGGCCATCGGGTGGTCGGCCTTGATCCTGGCGGCATCGACGACGAGCCCCTCGTCGGGGAGTCGAGCCTCGATCACGTCGCGCAGATCCCGAACCGTCTCGGTGGCGGCGTCCTCTCCGTGGAGTCGTCGCAAGACGTAGTGGACTTCACCGAGATTGATCCACGACATCAGCGGCTTCTCCCGGCCGAGCAGGTCACTTACTGCCTCGGCCGCAGGGCCGGCGCCTTCCAGGTAGCGGAGGACTGCCCACGAGTCGAGGACAACCGTCACGGGGCAGCTTCGCGAGCCCGGTCCGCGGCCCGTTCGCGCTCGAGCTCGTGGGTCATTGCCGAGCCCGGGAACCGGCCGCGAAGTGGTCGGCGATGGTCGGCAGGCCGGACGGCGATGTGGTCATCGTGGAGCCAGAAGTTGACCTCGTCGCCTGGTTCGATGCCAAGCTGGTCTCGCAGCTCCTTGGGGATGACCACCTGCCCTTTGGCGCCGACGCGGTGAGTCATACCGTGAAGTATAACCCAGGAGGGCGGTGGCCAGCGCGTGAAAGTGGTACTGAAGACCGCGTAGAAAAGGTGCTGCGGACCGCGTGAAAGTGGTAATGGCTCACGGCATGGTCCGCTCCGACGCCTCGGTGTTGGGCGCCACTCTTGATGAGCACGAGCGAGGGTCTCGGCGACACTCATCGTGAGCAGCGCCTCATGATTGGCCCTTGCGCAGATGGTCCGGGTGCCGGAATATGCCAACACGAGTTGGCCCCTTCCTTCACGGGGAGCAGCCTGCGAGGCTTGAGACATGCGAGGAGCGGTGCGGCGTGCTGTTGGTCAAGGACGATCCCAAGGCGGTAGAGGCAGACCTGGTCG
>JANMRJ010001114.1:0-4139 GCA_031370985.1 Acidimicrobiales bacterium | reverse complement strand
CCCCTCCGCCGTCCTTGTTGGCCGGCAGCAGGGTGAGGCCGCCGTTGGCGGCGAGCGCGGCCGCCGGCGTGGTCCCCGATGACGGCCGTCGTCATGCACGGGGCGCCGGTCGCCGACGCCGTCCTGGCCCAGGTGGCCGAGGACGTGGCCACCCTGGCCGCCCGGGGGCGTACCGTCGGGCTGGGCACCATCCTGGTCGGCGACGACGCGGCCAGCGCCGGCTACATCCGTAAGAAGCACGACGCCTGCGAGGCGATGGGGATGCACTCGGCCCACCGACAACTGGCAGCCGACGCCACCCAGGCCGAGATCCTTGATGCGGTTCGGGCGTTCAACGAGGACCCTGCGGTCGACGCCTTCTTGATTCAGAACCCATTCCCCGGTGGCCAGGACTACAACTCAGCGATCGCCGCGGTGGACCCGGCGAAGGATGCCGACGGCCTGCATCCCATCAACCTCGGTCTGCTCGCCCTCGGTGCCACGGACGCGCCATTGGCGTGCACGCCGGCCGGCATCCTGGCCATGCTGGCCCACTACGAGGTGCCGGTGGAGGGTCGCAACGTCGTGATTGTCGGCCGGGGCCCAACGATCGGCCGGCCGCTGTCGCTCCTGCTGTCCCAGAAGCGCCGGGGTGCCAACGCCGCCGTCACCGTGGTGCACACCGGCGTGCCGGACTGGGCGGAGTACACCCGCCGGGCCGACATCGTGGTGGGCGGCGCCGGCGTGGGGAACATGATCGGTCCCGGCGATGTGCGGCCGGGTGCCGCGGTGGTCGGGGCCGGGCTCACGTGGGAGGGCAAGCGGGTCATCAGTGACGTGGACGAGGCCGTGGGCGAGGTGGCCGGCTGGGTTACACCCCGCCGAGGCGGTGTCGGCGTGACAACCGTCGCCCTCCTGCTCGCCAATGCGGTCTGCGCCGCGCAGCGCCGGGCATGACACACGTCCTCCAACTGCTCGACGAGGGGACGACGTTCTCCTTCGAGTTCTTCCCGCCCAAGAACGACGTCGAGCAGGCCACGCTCGTGCGCACCCTGCGCGACCTGGAGCCGCTCGAGCCGGCGTTCGTGTCGGTGACCTACCGGGGCGGGCGCGTGTCACGCCAGCGCACGCATGACCTCGTCGCCGGCATGATCCAGACGACCACGCTCAACCCCATGGCTCACCTCACCTGCGTGGTGCACAGCCGCCTCGAGCTGGCCGAGATCCTCGTCGAGCTGCGCAAGGCCGGGGTCGACAACGTGTTGGCCCTCGGCGGCGACGCCCCGCCCGACGCCCAGGAGGTCGGCCACGCCGAGCTGACCCACGCCGTCGAGCTGGTCGAGCTGGCCCGGGCCATCGGCGGGTTCTCCATCGGCGTCGCCGCCCACCCCGAGCTGCACCCCAGCTCCGGCGGCGACCGCGACCTCGACCGGCGCCACGTCGTGGCCAAGATGGAGCTGGCCGACTTCGCCATCACTCAGTTCTTCTTTCGCACCAGTGACTACCTGGGCCTGGTGGACGACCTGGCCAAGAGGGGGATGCACAAGCCGGTGATCGCCGGCATCATGCCCATCACCAGCCTGTCGGGCGTGCGGCGGATGGCGGAACTGTCCGGCTGCGAGGTGCCGGGGGAGGTCGTCGCCCGGGTCGAGGCGGTGGCCGACGATCCCGAGGATGTCCGCCGGGTCGGCGTCGAGCTGGCTACCGAGCTGTGCCGCGACCTGCTGGCCAACGGCGTGCCGGGCCTGCACTTCTACACGCTGAACCGGTCGACCGCGACCCGCGAGATCTACGCCAACCTCGGCCTATCGCCGAGCTGACTTCGGTTAAAATTCAGAGGGACCAACTGTCCGCCTCGAAGAAGCTCCTCCAGGTTGCTGTGGCGAAAGGGATGCTCGCGTGCCGGCTTGCCCTGACAGGCGAGGATCCAACCGACGAACAGCTCGGCCAGATCGGCTGGTTCCTCGAGAGGCCACCGGCACCCGATGACTGGGAACATCGGTGGGAGCTACTCGCATCGGGCGCACAACATTGCGCTCATCTGATGTCGACCGCCGTGGCCCTTTACTACGACAATCGCCTCCGTCATGCCGTCTGGCAGAGTGAAGGGGATCACGACTTCTAGGCGCGGCCTAGTTGGTGCGGAGAACAGGGCGAAGCCGGGCCGGCTGAAGCACCCCCGATGTCGCGGCAACCAACGCCTCCCAGTCCGAGCCCGCCCCCTCGTCACGACCCCCCACTTCGGCCTCCTCCCCGCCCCGAGTGCCGGGGCGCAGTCCGCGAATACTTCTCGCGGACCGGCGGGATAGGGTGGATGCTCGGTGGCCAGGCCCGACCGAAAGCGAAGCGATGGCGAACGTGACGCGGTGCTGGGGCGTCTGCGCCGGTCGCTGTCCGAGGTCGGCTTCGCCCTGCCGGGCTCGGTGGTGGTGCGCAGCTACCGCTGCGGGAAGGCCAACTGCGCCTGCCACGCCGAGCCGCCCCGCCTGCACGGGCCCTACATCCAGTGGAGCCGGAGCGTGGGCGGCAAGACGCTGCACCGCCGCATGAGCGAGGAGCAGCTCGCCGACTACCAGGCGTACTTCGACAACGCCCGCAAGCTCAAGGCGCTCGTCGCGGAGATCGAGGCTCTCTCGCTGTCGATCGTCGAGGAGGACGATCGCTGGCCGGGGAGGTGACCCATCCGCAGGTCAGCGCCGAACGTCAGTCAGGAATGTCCGTGAGAAGTACGAAACTCCACTGTGCAGAACGTTCGTTTTATAACGGGCCCCTTCCGTTCCAGCGCTCAGACGGGCGTGACGAGATCCGGCCAGATCGGCCTGTCGTCGCTGCGATACGCCTTCGTGATCGGGGCACCGAACCGCTTGCTCAACAGCGTGACCCGGTCCTTCGCGTCGCCGATGTCCGAGGACGGCAGCATGATGTCCAGCGACTGAGGCGGGGCCGCCTCGAAGCTTTCGACGCCAGGCTCCCGCGAGGAGAACATCAGGACCCAACCGTCGTCGGCCCTTTCGATCCGGGTGGAGACGCCCATCGGAGAAATGCCGCGCTCGCGCTTCTTCGCCGGGCCGAAGATCTCGCGTACCGCCTCGACGCGCTCGTCGTAGGGCAGCGACGACTCCGCGAACCACACCATCAGGCTCTCAGGGGCCACGGTGTCCGGTCGGGCCAAGGGACGGAAGAACGGCTCCACCCCGGGCTGGACCGCGGGCCAGCTCGACACAGCGGTGTCCAGCGTTCCCTCAACCCAGCCCAACAGGAACTCGGTCGTCTGCATGGGATGCACCGTCGTTTCGGGCAGATCGGCGGCGACCACGATCCATCGGTCGGGGTCGCCATCGGTGACCCAGTACAGCTCCTCACGGTTAGACGTCCTCGCCCACGGGAGCACGCCGCCGGGCTCCGGAAAGGCCGGCCAAGGGCACGCTTCAGGCGATACGTCCCGCAAGGAGAGGTAGGCCTCTAGCAGATCGTCGGCCTCGGAGCGCATGGAATGGGGCGACGACGGAGTGAACCAGTAGATGTGCCCGCACAGTGTCCCCGGACCGTAGGCGTCGACCAGCTGCTTGAAGTCCGACGGCAACGCCGTGTCGAGCGAGCGCTCCGTCACGCCCCAATCTTCCCGGACCCCCGCCCTTCCTCGAGGGGCAGGGACCCGCTCCAACAGCCGGTCGAGTGCGCTCATGTTCGGACCATCTTTCCCGCGGTTCAGGGCCGGGGCTGGTTGTAGATCGAGACCTGGAGCGCATAACCCTGGTTGCCCAGCGCGTTCAGCGTGAGGGCGGTCGGCAGACAGTCACGGCCGACGCCCCGGTACCCTTGGGCGTTGGTCCTCGTTATGTCGCAGTCGTTACCGGCGTAATGCGTCTCCACCCAGAAGTGGATCTCCTCGCAGGCAAGAAGCTTCTTGACGATCTGCTGCTCGTATACCCGCATCGCTCCTCGGTTCGGGTAGGTGTACAAGGTGACGAGGTTCCTCAGGTCGCTGCCGGTCCCGCCTAGGTTTTTCCCCACGAGATGTCCGGCGTCGTGCTGTGCGACCTCTCCCCGGTAGCCCGCCGGAAACACCGTGGAAAGTTATTCCAACGATTTTACAAGCACTCCATCTATAAAGACAGCTGGGGTCTTGGCTTGGCCCTCGTCAAAAAAATATGCACCCT
>JANMRJ010001092.1:0-1530 GCA_031370985.1 Acidimicrobiales bacterium | reverse complement strand
GCCGGCGCCCGTGCCGGGCGTGCCCGCCACGACGAGGGCGTTGATGATGTTGACCGCAGCGCCCGTGTTGCCAGACAGGGAGTCGGCGACCACGTCGGCGCCCGAGCTGGCGAAGCTGGAGGCGTCGCCGATGGCGACTGCGTCGCCGGTGTCACCGGAGGCACCGCTCACGCCGGAGAGGGCCGCACCGCCGGTGGCGGCGACTCTGCCGAGGATGCCGTTGTTGACCGCCGAGGAAGCGGTGTCCGCGTCGCCCGTGGCACCGCTGTTCCCCGAGGTGCCCGAGGTGGCGGACGGGGAAGCAGTGGCCGTGGAGGTGGCCCGGCCGGTGTTGCCGGTGTTCGTCGCGCTGCCCTGGGCCGTGGAGGAACCGGAGGCGCCCGACGTGGCGACCGGGTTGGTGGAGAGGGTGGCCGCGGAGCCGGCGACCCCGAGGGCCGAGCCGACCTGGACCGCTGGGCCGCTGACGCTGGCCGGGCTGGCGGTCACGCCGCCGCCGGCACCGCCGACACCGCCGACCGCACCGGTCGCGCCGCCACCAGCACCGCCGTCACCGCCCGTACCACCGAAGCCATCGGCGCCGTCACCGCCGGTGCCGCCGGCGCCGCCTGCGCCGCCTGCGCCTCCGGTGACGACAGGAATGATGACCGGAGCCGGGTCGCCGAGGACCAGCACGGTAGAGCTGGCGCCGCCGCCCGCACCACCGGCTCCGCCCGCGCCGCCTGCGCCGCCGGCGCCGGCCGTGCCAGCACCGCCGATGCCGCCGAGCGCGCCGGAGCCGCCGAATGCCGCGCCGCCGCCGCCGCCGGCTGCGCCGACGCCGCCGGTGAGGACGTTGGTGACTGCGCCGCCGACCGCGACCGGCGTGGCCGTGCCGCCGGACCCGCCGGCGCTCCCGAGGACCAGAGCATCGACGGTGTTGCTGGCCGGACCTGTGTCGCCGGAGGTGGCGATCGAGGTGACGTCGGCACCGGAAAGAGCGACGCTGTCCGCGCCACTGATGACGAGGGTGTCGCCGCTGTCGCCGGTGTCACCCGAGCGGCCCGAGGTCGCCGAACCGCCGGTGGCACTGGCCACCCCGAGGATGGCCGTGTTGAGGGCGGTGGGCGCCGAGGTGGCGTCGCCCGACCCGCCGGAGTCGCCCGAGTCGCCGGAGCGGGTGGTCGGGCTGGCGAAGGCCGCCGAGGTGGCCGCGCCGGTGTTCCCGGTGTTGGTGGCCGAACCCTGGGCCCAGGCCGCGCCCGACGCGCCCGTGGATGCAACCGGGTTGGTGGTCATGCTCGCCGCGCCGCCGGCCGCACCGTTGGCCTCGGCCGTGGCCACACTGGCTCCGCCGGTCGCCGAGGGGTTGCCGGTGATGGCGCCGCCGGCACCGCCACGCCCGCCCACGCCACCGGTAGCCGTGCCGCCGGCACCGCCCGTACCGCCGTTGCCGCCGAAGCCGGGGCCGCCGGCCCCGCCGACCGCCCCGGCGTCGCCGACACCGCCAGCGCCGCCGGTTACCAGCGGGAGGACCGTCGTGTTGATCAC
>JANMRJ010001111.1:0-2112 GCA_031370985.1 Acidimicrobiales bacterium | reverse complement strand
CCGGTCGACACCAAGCGGGGTTCTCCCCCCGACCTTCCCGAGCGGGCGTGGGAACCCGAGCGAGTACAGGTATGCGTCCAGGCGCTTCTGCTGCGGGAACACGGATATCGATGTGAGCGCGGGATGCTCTGGTTCGTCGAGACCCGCCAGCGAGTGGCCGTCGAGATCGATGACGCACTCGTGGCGCGCACGATGGAGCTGCTGACCGACCTCCGCCTCGTGGCCGCGTCGTCGGAGCCGCCCCCGCCCCTCGTGGACAGCCCCAAGTGCCCTCGTTGCTCCCTCGTGGGCATCTGCCTGCCGGACGAGACGAACACCCTTTCCGAGCGGTCGACGGCGCCGCCACGTCAGCTGCTGCCTCGGGACGATGCGCCGAAGCCCCTGTATGTCACGGAGCAGGGATCGGTCATCTCGAAGGACAAGGGTCGCATCGAGGTGAGCCGGCACGGGGAGCGCATCGCCTCCGTACGGGTGATCGACGTGTCGCAGGTGTGCATCTACGGCAACGCCCAACTGAGTTCTCAGGTCCTGCGCGAGCTGTTCGCCCGGGACATCCCCGTATGCTGGTTCACCTACGGCGGGTGGTTCTCGGGTTTGGGCGCGGGCCTACCCGGGCGAAACGTCGAGCTCCGCCGGCGTCAGACCATCGTCGGGTCCCAGGGTGGCCTCGATATCGCCCGACGAGTGGTCAACGGCAAGATCCTCAACAGTCGGACGTTGCTGCGCCGCAATACCCGCGAACGATCCGATGCGGTCATCGGCCAGCTCAAACGCCTGGCGGATCAAGCGCTCACCGTGACCAGCACCGGATCGCTCCTCGGGGTCGAGGGAACGGCGGCTCGGCTCTACTTTCAGGAGTTCCCGACGATGCTGCGGGAAGAGGCCCGCCTGCCCGGAGCCACTTTCAGCTTCGACGGCAGGAATCGCCGGCCGCCGACCGACCCGGTGAACTGCTTGCTTGGCTACGTCTACGGCCTGCTGACCAAGGAGCTGACCGCCACTGCCTTCGGGATCGGGTTCGACCCCTACCAAGGGTTTTATCACCGCCCTCGGTTTGGTCGGCCGGCGTTGGCTCTGGACCTGGCCGAGGAGTTCCGGCCGCTCATCGCTGAGTCGGTCGTCATCAACCTCATCAACAACGGCGAGGTCACTGCCAGCGACTTCCTCGTGCGTGCCGGCGGCGTGACCTTGACCCAGAGTGGCCGAAAGGCGGTTCTCGCTGGATACGAGCGGAGGATGGCGACCGAGCTTCGTCACCCGTTGTTCGGGTACAGCGCGAGCTACCGGCGCATCCTCGAAGTCCAATGCCGGCTTCTCGCTGCTCACCTTCTCGGCGAGATCCCTGCGTACGTCCCTGTGACGACTCGATGAGCGCCCGACGGCGATGGCTGGTCGCCTACGACATCCGAGACGAGGTACGGCTCCGCCGAGTCCACGATGTTGTTCGCAGCCACGGCGACCGGCTCCAGTACTCGGTGTTCCTGTGTGACCTCACCCCGATCGAACGACTCAACCTCAAGTCAGCGCTGCGTGACGTGATGAACCAGCATCTTGACAGCATCGTGTTCATCGACCTCGGTGAGCCAGGTCGGCCAGGCAGCGCATCGATCGAATTCATGGGAACATCTCTTCCGATGCCTACGAGCGGACCGACTATTGTCTGAGTAGGGCGAGCGCTGCGGTGCCGGGTCTCGATCCGGGGAGCGCTCGAGTGCAGGTCAGAGCGGGTTTGAGTTGCCCCTTGAAAACTCCACAGGCCCTACAGGCGTCCTCCTCCGAGGACCGCTCGCATCGGCCCGCGTTTGCCCTGCTCAGAGCCTGTCTCCGAGGCGAGCCCTTTCCGTTTCTTTCGAGAAACGGCCCCATTGAAGCATGTAGGTCGTCGTCACAGAGGTCGTCGTGTTCATGTCTTTCCGTTTCTTTCGAGAAACGGCCCCATTGAAGCTACTAGACTTTGGGATACTTCCCCCCTGTTCATAAGCTTTCCGTTTCTTTCGAGAAACGGCCCCATTGAAGCACGTACCGCTCGACCTCAAAGCCGAAAGTCCCTCCGCTTTCCGTTTCTTTCGAGAAACGGCCCCATTGAAGCAGGAGGCGGAACGCGCAACGTGG
>JANMRJ010001040.1:0-1165 GCA_031370985.1 Acidimicrobiales bacterium | reverse complement strand
CGGCATGGACGAGGGCTACGACGCGATCAATCTCGCCCGAGCGGTCGCCCTCGCTCGCGGCGAGACGCTCGTCCCCCTGCCGCCGGGCGCCTTCACCCTGCGCAGCAGCCGCGCGCGAGCCGCGACGCCGGTCGACCCGACAGCCGCTCCCGCTTCGACGTGACCGGAGTCGGGCGGAGCCGCGCCGGGGCTGTCGACCTCGTCGATCGCCGGGTCGAGATCTTCGCCTACGGCGCGATCCTCCTCCTGGCTGCGTGGCTCCGCCTCGGCAATCTCGCGGTCCGCGGGATGTGGGATGCCGACCAGGGCCACGACATGCTCGTGTTGCGCGCCCTGGTCCTCGACGGGCGGGTGCCGTTGCTCGGTCCGCCCACGTCGATCGGCGACTTCCACCACGGCATGCTCTACTACCTGCTCCTGGCGCCCGCCGCGGCGCTGTCGCGGGCCGACCCGATCGCGGTCACGACGTGGATCGCGCTCGGCGGAGTGCTGGCCGTCGGTGTGACCGGGTGGCTCGCACGCTCGATCGCCGGTCCGCTCGCCGGGCTGCTGGCGGCCCTCCTGCTGGCGGTCTCGGCCAGCGCGGTCGAGGAGTCGATCTTCATCTGGAACCCGAACCTGGTCGCCCTGTCGAGTTCGATCGCCCTCGCGGCGGCGTGGTGGGCGTGGCGCAGCGAGCGGGTGCGCTGGTGGGTCGTGGCCGGGGCGGGCGCGGTCGTGACGATGCAGTGCCACGTGCTCGGGGTGATCCTGACGCCTGTCATCGGCGGCCTCCTGGTGGCGGACTTCCGGCGTCGCCGGGCTCGCGGCGATCGGCGCGCAGCAGGTGCGGTCGGCATGGCGGCGCTCGGCTGGCTCGGCATCGCGCTCGTGAGCTACATCCCGCTGGCGATCCACGAGCTCGGGAATGACGCGTCGGAGCTCCGGGCGGCCATCGCGTTCCTCGTCGGCGGTGGCGGCCCGGCTGCCATTGCCCTGCCGGCACGCGTCCCGATCGTCGGGCTGCGGGTGCTCGGCTGGCCGCTCACCGGGCTCCTGACCGCGGCCCCGATCGCGTCGCTCCTGGCGGCCGGCCTCGTCGTTTGGCTTGCGGTGTGGCGAGGCTGGCTCGGCGCTCCGCCGACACGAGGCACGGGGGCGGCCGAGGAACGGACGGCCGTGCGCT
>JANMRJ010000948.1:0-9408 GCA_031370985.1 Acidimicrobiales bacterium | reverse complement strand
CCGGCGCACGGCGGAGACGGTGTTCATCCCCTTCACCGTCGGCGGCGGTATTCGCAGCGTCGATGACGCCCGGGCCCTGCTGCGGGCCGGCGCCGACAAGGTCGGTGTCAATAGCGCAGCGGTCGACCGGCCCCAGCTCGTGGCCGAGCTGTCAGCCGAGTTCGGCGCCCAATGTGTCGTGGTCGCTATTGATGCCACAGCCTGGACTATCGGCCGAGAGCGGCAGGCATGGCAGGTCTTTACCCACGGCGGTCGGGCGCCGACGGGCCTCGACGCGGTCGAGTGGGCCGAGGAGTGCGAGCGGCTCGGCGCCGGCGAGATCCTGCTGACGTCGATGGACCGGGATGGCACCCGGGGCGGCTACGACCTGGCCATGACCCGGGCCGTGTGCGACGCCATCGGGATCCCGGTGATCGCCAGCGGCGGAGTCGGGACCCTCGACCACCTGGCTGACGGCGCGCTGGGTGGCGGCGCGGATGCGGTCCTGGCCGCGTCGATCTTCCACTTCGGCCAGCACACGATCCGTGAGGCGAAAGAACATCTCACGCGCCGAGGGGTGCCGGTCCGACCTGCTTGACCGGCGAATTACTCTCAGGGTGTGACGGTCGTGCCGCGGGTCCTTTCCATCGTCCTCGCCGGCGGCGAGGGCAAGCGCCTTTTCCCCCTCACGGCTGACCGGGCCAAGCCTGCCGTCCCCTTCGCCGGCCACTACCGCCTGATCGACTTCGCGCTCTCGAACCTGGCCAACGCTGGCTACCTCCGCATGGTCGTGCTCACCCAGTACAAGAGCCACAGCCTCGGTCAGCACCTGTCGCGCACATGGCGGATGTCGACCCTGCTCGACCAGTACGTGACCATGGTGCCGGCCCAGATGCGCCGCGGGCCGCACTGGTTCGCCGGCTCGGCCGACGCCATCTTCCAGAACCTCAACCTGATCAACGACGACCGCCCCGACTACATCTGCGTCTTCGGCGCCGACCACATCTACCGGATGGATCCCCGCCAGATGGTCGAGGCCCACATCGGCGCGGGCGCCGGCATCACCGTCGACGGCATCCGCGTTCCCAAGTCGGAGGCACCTTCCCTCGGTGTGATCGACATCGGCGTCGGCACCAGGATTGAGCGCTTCCTCGAGAAGCCCGAAGACCCGCCGGGCCTCCCCGACGCCCCGAACTGCGTCTTCGCGTCGATGGGCAACTACGTCTTCACCACCTCCGCGCTGGTCGAGGCCGTCACCGACGACTCCAAGGACGAGGAGTCCCGCCACGACATTGGCGGCGACATCATCCCCGCCATGGTCAAGGGCGGGCAGGCCCACGTGTACGACTTCAACTCCAACGAGGTCCCCGGCGCTACCGAGCGTGACCGCGCCTACTGGCGCGATGTCGGGACGCTCGACTCCTACTACGACGCCCACCGCGACCTCGTGTCGGTCTATCCCGTGTTCAACCTGTACAACCGGAACTGGCCGATCTATACCTCGGTGCCCCAGCACCCGCCGGCCAAGTTCGTGCTGGAAGACAGTGACCGCACCGGGCAGGCGTTCAACTCCCTGGTCAGTACGGGCTGCATCATCTCCGGCGCCACGGTCCGCAACTCGGTGCTCTCTCCGGGGGTGATCGTCGACTCCCACGCCCTCGTCGAGGACTCGGTGCTCATGCACGACGTGGTGGTCGGCGCCGGGGCGGTCGTGCGGCGGGCCATCCTCGACAAGCACGTCGTCGTGCCGCCCGGCGCCCGCATCGGCTGTGACGCTGACGACGATCGTCAGCGGTTCAACGTGTCTCCGGCGGGCATCACCGTGCTCGGAAAGGGCCAGACGGTCAACAGCCCTTGAGGGTCACCATCCTGACCCGTGAGTACCCACCCGAGGTCTACGGCGGGGCGGGGGTCCACATCACCCACCTTGTCGAGCAGCTCAGCCAGCTGGTCGATGTCGACGTGCAGTGCTTCGGTGCTCCCCGCGAGGGGCCGGGCGTGCGGGCCTACCAGCCGTGGCCGGCGCTCTCTAGGGAGCATGCCGAGGAGGCCGCGCTCCAAGCGATGTCCGTCGACCTGCTGATGGCCTCGGGCTGCCGTGGAGCGGAGGTGGCCCACAGCCACACCTGGTACACCAACCTCGGCGGCCACCTGGCCAAGCTCCTCCACGGCATCCCCCACGTCGTGACCGCCCACAGCCTGGAGCCGCTGCGGCCTTGGAAGCGGGAGCAACTCGGTGGCGGCTACGAGCTGTCGCTCTTCAGCGAACGGACGGCTATGGAGGCCGCTGATGCCATCATCGCCGTGTCGGGAGGCATGCGCGAAGACATCCTGGCCACCTACCCCTCGGTCGACCCCGACCGGGTGATGGTGATCCACAACGGCATCGACACCGACGCCTGGCGGCCAGCCCCCGACGAGGACGTGTTGGTGCGCTTCGGCATCGACCCGTCGCGGCCGGTCGTGGCCTTCGTGGGCCGGATCACCCGGCAGAAGGGCGTCGACCACGCGCTGGCCGCGGCCTCCTCCATCGACGCCGGCGCCCAGGTCGTCCTCTGCGCCGGAGCGCCGGACACGCCCGAGATCGGCGCCGAGATGCGCGGGCGGGCGGCGGCCCTTGCTGCCCGGCGGGGCGGGGTCTTTTGGATCGAGGAGATGGTGTCCCGCCCGGAGCTGATGGCGATCCTGACCGCGGCGACCGTGTTCCTCTGCCCGTCGGTCTACGAGCCGTTCGGCCTGACCAATCTCGAGGCCATGGCGTGTGAGACCGCGGTGGTGGCCAGCGCCGTCGGCGGTATTCCGGAGATCGTCGTCGAGGGTGTCACCGGCCACTTGGTGCCGATCGGCTCCGACGCCGGAGCCTTCGCCGCCGCCCTCGCCAGCCGCGTGAACGCGCTGCTGGCCGACCCCGATCGGGCCGCAGCCATGGGTCGGGCCGGCCGGCTGCGGGCCATTGAACACTTCGGGTGGCCGGCGATCGCCGCCCGTACCGTTTCCCTCTACGAAAGCGTCCTGGCCGAGCGGCCGGGAGCGGAGGCCCAGTCCTCGTGAGAAAGCAGTCTTCGTGAGCAAGCAACCGATCACCATGCTGGCCGATCGGCTATTGGTCCAGATCCCCTTACTCGGCGACGGGGAGCGGGCCAGCCGGGGCGGCATCTTGATCCCGGCCACTGCTCAGATATCCAAGCGGCTGGCGTGGGCCGAAGTCGTCGCCATCGGGCCGCAGGTCCGCAACATCGAGCCCGGCGACCGGGTGCTGTTCAACCCCGAGGACCGCTACGAGGTCGAGGTCCGCGGCGAGGACTACCTGATCCTGCGCGAGCGCGACATCCATGCGGTGGCGTCGGAACGCATCGAAGGTGGAACAGGGCTGTACTTGTAGGCTGGCGCGGTGCCGGTTGCCACTCCCATCTCTGCCCGCGAGTCCGATCTCGCCAGCCTGACGTTCAACGCCGAGGGCCTCGTCCCCGCCATCGTGCAGGAGCAGGGCACCGGCCAGGTACTGATGATGGCGTGGATGAACGCCGACTCCCTGCGGCGCACGCTCGAGACCGGGCGCACCTGGTTCTGGAGCCGGTCTCGCCAGGAGTACTGGTGCAAGGGCGAGACATCCGGTGACCGCCAGTTCGTGCGGGAAGCGTTCTACGACTGCGACGGCGACACGCTCCTGCTCGTCGTCGAGCAGGAAGGGCGGGGCGCCTGCCACACGGGCGAGCGGAGCTGTTTCTACCGGTCCTTTGGGGCGAGCACCGAAGCGGAGCGCGCAGCCCCCATCGGATCCGGTGTTGCGACCGAGTAGGGCCGACTTCCACGCTCTCGCCGCCGGCCACACCGTGGTGCCGGTGTGGCGGGAGGTGCTGGCCGACCTGGAGACGCCGGTCTCGGCGTTCCTGAAGCTGGTCGGCCCCGCTCGCAGCGGGTTCCTGCTGGAGTCGGTTGAGAACGGGGACACCTGGGGGCGGTTCTCCTTCGTCGGGCGCGACCCGTCGTTGGTGTTGGTGGCCCGGGGCGGCGCCATCGAGGTCGACGGACGGCTACCCAACGGGGTGCCGCTCGACCGGGGGGTGCTGGCTGCGCTCGAGGCCCTTCTATCGGTGTACCGGTCGCCAGCGCTTGCTGACCTGCCGCCCCTCCACGGGGGCGTCGTCGGCTTCCTCGGTTACGACATCGTGCGCGAGGTCGAGCGGCTGCCAGATGTCCCGCCCGACGACCTCGGGTTCCCCGACGCCGTGCTGTCCGTGATCGGCCACCTGGCCGCCTTCGACCACTGGCGCCAGCGGGTCTGTCTGATCGAGAACGTCTTGGTGGGCGAGGCGGCGACGCCGGCCGAGCTCGACGAGGCATACGACCAGGCCGGCGCCCGGCTCGACGCCTCGGCCGCTGATCTGGGCCGACCGCTGGCCTATCGTCCGGCCGTCCCACCCGAGCCCTCCGACCCACTGCCGGAGGTCCACTCCACGGTTGGCCCCCGGGCCTACTGCGACGCCGTCGAGGTGGCCAAGGAGCACATCCTGGCCGGCGACATCTTCCAGGTCGTGCTTTCCCAGCGCTTCGACCTCGACCTCGACGCCGACCCCTTCGACGTCTATCGCGTCCTGCGCCAGGTCAACCCGAGTCCGTACATGTACTTCCTCCGCCATCCCGCGGTGACGGTCGTGGGTTCGTCGCCCGAACCGATGGTGCAGCTTCGCGACGGCAAGGTCACCTCCCGGCCCATCGCCGGCACCCGCCGCCGGGGCCGCACTCCCGAGGAGGACCGCCGGCTGGCCGGCGAGCTGGTCGAGCACCCCAAGGAGGTCGCCGAGCACATCATGCTCGTCGACCTGGCCCGTAACGACGTGGGCCGGGTCGTGCGCTTCGGCACCGAGACGGTCGACGAGCTGATGATGCTCGAGCGCTACAGCCACGTCATGCACCTCACCTCGCAGGTGTCGGGCGAGCTGAATGCCGGCAAGGGCCCGATCGATGTCCTGCGGGCCACGCTCCCCGCCGGCTCGGTGTCCGGCGCCCCCAAGGTGCGGGCCATGGAGATCTTCGACTCCCTGGAACCGACCAAGCGCGGTCCCTACGCCGGCGTGGTGGGCTACCTCGACTTCTCCGGCAACCTCGACACCGCCATCGCCATCCGCACCATGTTCGTCGCCGCCGACGGCCGGGCCTCGGTCCAGGCCGGCGCCGGGATCGTCGCCGACAGCGACCCGGCGGCGGAGGACGAGGAGTGCCGCAACAAGGCCGCCGCCCTGCTGGCTGCGGTGCCCGCCGCCCGGCGCATGCGCGCCAACTACCTAGAGGAGCCGGCTCCTGCCCCCTGACCTGACCACCCTGCCACCTGATCCGACAAGCCTGGCCGCCGACTACGAGGCGTTCCGCACCTCGGCGGGCGGGGTCGACCTGCCCCGCGTCTTTGTCCGCGCCGCTGGCCCCGACGCCATCAAGTTCCTCCAGGGCCAGCTGTCCCAGGACATCGCCCGCCTGGCGGTGGGGGAGTCGACGTGGGCCTTCCTGCTGCAGCCGCAGGGCAAGGTGACAGCCTTCCTGCGCGTGCTCCGCTCCGGCGAGGAAGAGGTCGTGCTGGAGACCGACGCCGGCTTCGGCGAAGCGGTGGTCGAGCGCCTGGACCGGTTCAAGCTGCGAGTCAAGTGTGACCTCGACCCGCTGGCGTGGCGTTGCGTGGCGGTACGAGGGCCGGCGGCGCACGATCTAGTCGACGGTGGCGTCCCCGCCGCGGACATCTCGGTCGTGGTGGCCGACTGGCCGGGTTTGGCCGGCGCCGACCTGGTGGGGGAGTCGCCGGTGGCGCCCGCCGGTGTTCGGGCCTGCTCGCTTGATGCGTACGAGGCCGTGCGGATCGAGGCCGGCATCCCGGTCATGGGCCGGGAACTGGACGAGGGCACCATCCCGGCCGAGGCCGGCGTGGTCGGCATGTCGGTCAGCTTCACCAAGGGCTGCTACACGGGCCAGGAACTGGTGGCCCGCATCGACTCGCGGGGCGGCAACGTCGCCCGGCGCCTGCGCGGCGTGGTCCTGGGCGACGGCGCCATGCCGCCCGCCGGCGCCATGTTGCAGGTCGAGGGCAAGGAGGCGGGCCGGCTGACCAGCGTGGCGTTCTCGCCCCGGGCCGGCGCCGCGGTCGCCCTGGCGTATGTTCGCCGCGCCGTGGAGGCGCCGGCCGACGTGGTCGTGGAGTGGGACGGAGGCTCGGCCCCCGGCCGGGTCGAGGCCTTGCCTCTGGTGCCCTGACGGTGCGCCGCCGCGTCATGTCGCTGTTCTGCCTGGTGGCGCTGCTCGCCGGCGCATGCAGCGCCGGCGGCGGTTCGGGCGCGGCGGCCCCGACGACCGCCACTGTCCCCGCCACGACGGTCACGGTGCCCCCCACCACGGCCACGACGGTGCGCGCCACCACGACATCGACGACCCTCAAGCCGACGACCACGGTCACGACCATGTTCGGTATCGGCCCGGGCGAGGCCAGCATCGGCGGCACGGTGCTTGGCCCTGGCGGACCCGTCGACGGGGCCACCGTCCGCATCGAGCGCCTGGTCGGGAAGCTGATCGCGACCACCGATGTCGCCACGATCGGTGGCGGGTCGTGGCAGCTCGGGTCGATCCTGGGCGGCTCGTACCGGGTGCGGGCGCTCCGCCCGCCGGAGTTCGGGCAGTCGTCGGTCGAGTCGTTCTTCCTGGCCGCCAACGAGAGGAAGACCGTCGACCTCAGGGTGCCGGCTGCCGGCGGCGAGCGGATCACCGCCGTGGTCAATCCGAACCCACCCCGGGTTGACCAGGCGGCCACGGTGACCGTGCAGATCGGGGTCGGCCGGGTCGACGAGCAGGGCCGGCTGGCGATCACTCCGAGGCCCGGCGTCCTGCTGAGCCTCGCGCCTGGGCCCGGGATACTCGTGGAATCGAGCCCTCAGGTGGTGACCGACGGCAACGGGTCGGGGGCGTGGGTCATTCGCTGCACCTCCGAAGGGGCCAAGGCGCTGATTCTGACCATCGCCAACGCCGCCACCACCTTCAACCTGCCCCCGTGCGGGGCGACGCCGGTGGCGCCGGCGACGACGACCACGCGTCCCCGCTGAGCCACGGCCGCAGGCCGACGACCATCCGGGTGCCGCCCGAGGGCCGCGGCTCGGCCCGAACCGTCCCGCCCATGGCCGCCACCAGCTCGGCGACGATGGCCAGACCGAGCCCGGTCCCGACCTCCCGCGCCGGCGACCGGGACATCTGCCAGAACGGCTCGAACACGTGGCCCAGGTCGGCGGCGGGGATCCCGGGGCCGTCGTCGTCCACCCAGACGGCCACGCCGGCGCCCGACCGGCCGGCGCCGACGATGATCGAGGTGGTGGCGAACTTCAGCGCATTCTCCACGAGGTTGGCGAGGATCTGGGCCAGGCGGTCGGGGTCGGCGGCGGCGGTGAGCCCCCGCTGATCGGTGACGGCGAGGGCGATGCCGGCGGCGTCGGCCGCGGGACGGAAGCCCTCGGCGGTGTCGGTCATAACCTCGGCGACATCGGTGGCGCGTATGTCGAGGGAGAAGCGGCGGGCGTCGAGCTTGGCCAACTCCAGGAGGTCGGCGACGAGGCGCTCCAGCCGGCGGGCCTCGGCGCTGATGATGCCGGCGGCATGGGCGGGGTCGGGCGCCCGCCCTTCGGCGAGGGCCTCGGCGAAACCGCGGATCGATGTCAGCGGCGTGCGCAGGTCGTGCGAGACGGAGAGCAGGAACTGGCGCTCCAGCCCCTTGGCCCGCTCCAGCCCCTCGGCCATGGCGTTGATCGAGCGGGCCAGGCCGGCCAACTCCTCGCCGTCGTCGGGGTGCACCGGCACCCTTGCGGCCAGGTCGCCGGACGCGATCCTCCCGGTGGCCACCTGCGCCTCGCGCAACGGCCGGGTCAGGCGCCGGCCAAGGTTCGTCGCCACTGCCGCGGCCCCGACCAGCGTCAGGAGGACGAGCACGAAGAACCACGGCCCGAGCACGCCCGATGTCGTCCCGACCTGCCTCGTAAGCACAACCGCCGAGAGGTTGTCGGCCCGATCCGTCGCCGGCGCGGCGGCGAACACCAGCCGGCCCCGAGTGCCGGTGATGACCCTGCCCGTGCGTAGGCGGGCGACGTCGAGGTCGGCTTCGGTCAGGCCGGCGGGGATGGCAACCTGGCGGCCTGGGCAGGTCGGCCCGAAGCACACAACGGCGCCGTCCTCGAGGCGCAGGGCGGCTCGCACCGCAGCCAGCCCGACCGGCAGCGTCTCGATGCGTCGGGCCAGCCGCTGCGCCTGCGTCCCTAGCTCCCGGCGGGCCTGGCTGCGGGCCTCCAGCCGGGTGACGATCAGGGTGCCGGCGGTGGCCACCAGCAGGGCGCCGGTGACGACCGCCACCATGGTGAGGGTCAGCCGGCGGGTCATCAGCGCTGCATCGACATCTACGACAGGCGGTAGCCGACGCCCCAGACGGTGGCGAGGGGCAGGCCGGCGCCGAGCTTCTTGCGCAGCTGGCGCACGTGGACATCGACCGTGCGCTCGTCGCCGTACCAACCATGGCCCCAGACGCCGTCGAGCAGCTGCTGGCGGGTGAGGGCGAGGCCGGCGTTCTCGGCCAGGTAGCGCAGCAGGTCGAACTCCCGGGTGGCCAGAGCCACAACCTCGCCGGCCAGGCGGGCCTCCCGGCGCTTCACGTCGACCTCCACCTCGCCGGCCAGCAGCACGTCGGTGCCGTCGGCCCGCGGCCCGTCGGTGCGGCGGAGGATGGCCCGGACTCGGGCGACCAGCTCCCGGGGGGCGAACGGCTTGGTCACGTAGTCGTCCGCGCCGAGCTCGAGGCCGAGGACCCGGTCGATCTCGCCGTCGCGGGCGGTCAGCATGAGGATAGGGACATCGGTGTCGGCCCGCAGGCGCCGGCAGACCTCCAAGCCGTCCATCCCGCCGGGCAGGCCGACATCGAGGATCACCATGCGGGGCCGCTGGTTCCGCACCGCCTCGATGCCCTGCGCCCCGGTCGACGCCTGCACGACCCGGAAACCCTCTTGGCGCAGGTACAGCTCGACCAGGTCGGCGATGTTCTGGTCGTCCTCCACCACCACAACGGTCGCCTCGGTCATCTCACCGGACATCGTCGCACGCCCGGCCGGCGAAGATTCGCCCTTGCGCGGCAGTGAAAGGGGCTGATATACCATGCCCAATGGCGAGGCGGACGACGATCCCGGCAGTGCTGGCAGCGGTGGCTCTCCTCGTGGCCGGCGCCTGCTCTCCGAGCGCCGCTGACAAGGGCAACGCCGGCCCCTCCGCGACGGTCGCCACCGAGCCACCCCGCACGACCACGACCAACCCGTACACGGTGCCGGCGGTGATCGATGTGGCGTATGTGAGCCGGGTGCTGGCGGGGTTGGATGCGGCGGTAGGCGACGTTGTACGAATTATCCTCCGTACTCGCACAATCCC